>DASZPH010000044.1:0-207779 GCA_035550375.1 Pirellulales bacterium
TCGTGGAAACGATGCTTACCGCCATTGAAACCTGCCGCCAGCAAAACCGTAGCGCCTTGGACTTCGTCACCCAAGCCGTCACCGCTCATTTCGCTGGCCAAAACGTCCCGTCTCTGCTCCCCAGGCTGTGACCGGTTACCATCGGAAGTCCAACGCCACTATGCGATGACACGACGGAGTTACCGAGAATCACGGAGAGGCGGTCCCGCACATTTGTCTGTCCCTTAATCATTCTGTCATCACCGCATGGGCTGCTTCCAACAGAAAACAGAGGACAGGAATGAATCGTTCCCCGCCTGCCCTCTCTGACTCCGTGCTGTTCTTCCTCGCCTTTTTTCACCCCAAAACCGATACCATGAGCAACGTCCGTGATTTTGGTGCAGCGGGCGACGGCCAAACCGACGATACGCAGGCCGTCGAACACGCGGTGGCGGAAGGAGAGGGTTTGATCACCTTCCCACCTGGCGCGTATGTCATCACCCGGACAATCAAAGTCGAGCTGAGCCGGCGCGGCCGTTTCGCCATCGACGGCTCCGGTGGCACGGCCAAAATCCTCATGGCGGGCGAAGGGCCGGCTTTCCACCTCCTCGGCACGCACGAGAAAACGGCCGATCCGCCGGGTTTCAAACCCGGCATCTGGCAACGCGAGCGCATGCCAACGGTGAGCTCGATCGAGGTCGAAGGCCGCCATGACCGTGCCTCCGGCTTCCTGCTGGAAGGGACGATGCAATCGACGTTCGAGGGTGTCTTGCTGCGCGAACTGGAAGACGGCATCCGCGTGCATGACCGCGCCCGGAATGTGCTCATCTCGCACTGCCATATCTACAACAACCGCGGCATCGGAATCTTCTTCGACCGCGTGAATCTGCACCAGGCGATCATCACCGGCTCGCACATCAGCTACTGTCGCAAAGCGGGCATCAAGACCGTCGGCTCAGAGATTCGCAACCTGCAGATCACCGGCAACGACATCGAATACAACTTCGACTTGAACGAAAAAGACTGCGCCGACATCTACATCGACTCGACGGCCGACGGCTCGTCGGTGCGCGAAGGGACGATCGTCAGTAACACCATTCAAGCCAAGTACAGTCCAGGGGGCGCCAACGTGCGGATGGTGGGGCGCAGCGCCGCCGAGAGTCACAAGGCCGGTATGTTCACGATTTCCGGCAACCTGATCGGGAGCCAAGAAACGAACGTCCACCTTGTGGCCTGCCGGGGAGTGGTCGTTTCCGGCAACCTGGTCTACAGCGGCCACCAGCGCAACATTGAGGTCGACGGCTCACGAAACATCGTCCTCGCTTCCAATTGTTTCGACCACAACCCCGACTACGGCCCGCGCGAGCTTTGCACCGGACTGCGGTTCGCCGACAGCCAGGACCTCACCCTAAGCGGCTCGATCGTCCACGACTGTCAGACCGGCCAGCACACGGTGGCCGGAGCGGTACCGTTGGTCCGCGAGGGGCTGGTCGAAATCATGCGCTGCCAGCGAGTTAACGTAAGCGGTTGCCAGGTGCTCGACGGGCAGCCTTTCGGCATCTTCGTCGAAGACTCAGACCAGGTCGGCATCACAGGAACAAGCGTGCTCGAAACCCGTCGCGAGAAAAAGACCCGGGCCGCCATCCGCCTTCGCGGCACCGGTCGAGGCAACTTGCTGGCGGGCAACATGCTGGACCGCGGAACCGAGGGAGAGGTCGTCAAGGACGAGACGTTTCAGGTGAAAATGCTGGATGACGGGTGACGCGAGGTTAATAACCGATCGAAGAACCGCGGACGGGGCGAGACGCCCGCATTGTCGACCGCCGACGGTGCATTCATAATGAGGGCGATGCACGTCACGAGCGATCGGCAGCCCCACGGTTCCCTTCTTTGCTTCTCACTCGCCTTGCTCGCCCTGTTTGTCCGGGGCGGCGTGCTGGTCGCCCGCTACGACCGGCTCTCGGCCGACCCGGACGGATACCGGGCCTTGGCACAGAACCTGGTTGAGCACGGGGTGCTGGGCCGCGGCAGTCAACCGACGGCCTACCGTCCACCTCTCTATCCGATCGTCCTGGCCGCTTGCATCGCCGGGCCCTGGAAATCGGAGACCACCATCGCCCTGCTACACCTCGCTTTCGGCGTGGCGACCGTGGCGGCCACGGTGTGGCTGGCCAAACGCTGGAAGTTGAACGCGTTCTCCTATCTGGCGGGAGCGCTCGTGGCCTGCGACCCGATTCTGCTCAACCAGTCCGCCTTAGTCATGACCGAAACGCTGGCCACGTTTCTGGCGGTTCTATCACTCGCGCTCATCAGCAAGGCCGTGGAGTTAGGCGGCCGTCGGCGCGTCGCCGTCATGGCACTTGCCGGGGCAAGCTTTGGGCTGGCCGCACTCTGCCGCCCCACGTTCTTGCTATCGATTGTCTTGGCGGCCATCGCGATTGTCGCGCTGCTGCCGGATTGGCGCCAGCGTTTGCAGACCGCGGCTGCCTTATGCCTGGCCGCTGGTTGCGTTTTGCTTCCGTGGGGCGTGCGGAACGCGCATCAAGTCGGCAAACCGATCGTGACGACGACGCACGGCGGCTACACGCTCCTCTTAGGCAACAATCCAGACTACTATGCCTTCCTGCGAGCGGCCCCGTGGCGCGCCGTCTGGCGCGCGGACCAACTCGACACCGCCTTAACGGCCTCGCGCTCAGCCGACGAGACCGCCAACGATCGGCATGAATACGAACTCGCCTGCCGGACGATCCGCGAGCAACCGGCCATGTTCGTTTACGCTTCGCTCTTGAGGTTTGGCGCCTTCTGGGGTGTGCTCCCTCATCGCACAACCGACCACGAGTCCTTGGCCGGGCGGCTCACCCGCTACGCGATCGGCGTCTGGTACTTCGTTCTTTTCGGACTCGCGTTGTTCGCCGTGAGCACGGGTGAGGTGCGACTTACGGCCCCACCTTGGCTCTTCGCGACGACGCTTGCCACCAGCTTCACCCTCGCGCATCTGGTCTATTGGACCGATTTGAGGATGCGGTCGCCCCTCGTTCCGGCCATCGGTCTGCTCGCTGCCGCAGGGGCGAAATCGTGGGCTTCGCTCCGTTGGCGGTGGGGGTACGTCGCCTCGATCGGCCCGTCTCAGGGCGAATCGCGATCTGCTCGTCGGTCGTAAGTCTTTTTGTGGCAGGTGATTGCAACCGACGCCCGCCCTGTCAACCTACCTTGACCGCCCGTTGCCGCGCCCCCTATAATCTCGCCCGGCCTCCGGGCTAGCATCACTTCTAACGTCTTCCACCATTTCGATTTCGGTTCCCGCGTCGGCCTGTCTGCTCAGCGCCGAAGCTGCGGACCAGGATGCCCATCCGCTGACACGTTTTCGCGCGACACCTTCGCTCGCATTCGAGCGCGCGCGCCTGCTGCGCGGCCGCGGTGCCCTGCTGCGCTGTTGGCTGGCCGCGGCGATCCTCTTCGTGTGCCGCGGCGCGAGCGCGCAGAACGTCGAACTGGCGGCGGCTCGGCCGGAAGAGCCGATCAGCATCTCCGCCGATCAGGCCAACCGATGGAAAGAGGGCTCTTACGTCGTGCTGCTGCTGCGCGGCCGTTGCGTTGTTGCCCAGGGCGCAAACGTCTGCCGCGGCAACGACGCCGTCGTGTGGATCAAGTACGGAGACGGAACCGAGGCGCAGCCCACCAAAGTCATTGCCTATCTCGAAGGCGACGTGCAGATCGACGCGGGCCGCCGTCCGGAGGTCCGGCAGGCGGCGCTCCCCGTGTCGAATGACCGGGGCTGGTTAGGCCGGTTTCTCTCCACCTCGCAGGTGCGCGTCTCCACGCCCCCGCCGGGAGGCGAACCGACCGTCAAGCCCGCCTTCTATCAAAACGCGCTCGACCAGCGCGACCCGTCGTCCGCCATCACCCGCACTCAATACGTCCCGTCCAACCGGGGCGCTCCGCCGCCCGTCGCCCACATTCCGCCTCCACCGGGCACGCAGCCGACCACGCCGGCGGCGACCAACGCCACCACGGGCGGCCTGCGGCACCTGCGCATCTTTCCGCGCGGGGAGAGCGAGCCGCACATCGTCTGGGACCGCAGCGCCACGAGCGAGGAAGGCGTAGCGGTCATCACCGGCGGCGTGCAGATCTTTATCGACGTTCCGCAGGGGCAACTCGACATCGCCTCCGACAAAGTCGTTCTCTGGACGATCGGCGAAGTGAGCGCCCAGGTACGCGACAAATACCAGGAGGAGACGGTTCCTCTAGAAGTTTACTTGGAAGGAAACGTTGTCTTCCGTCAGGGCGATCGCGTGATCTACGCCGACCGCATGTATTACGACGTGAAGAACAAGGCCGCCACGGTCCTGCAGGCCGAGATCACCACGCCGGCGCCCAAATTCGGCGGCATGCTGCGGCTCAAGTCCGACCTGCTGCGGCAGGTCAACGACGACACGTTTTATGCTCTGCACAGCTACCTAACTTCCAGCCAACTTGGCGCTCCGCGTTACCGCATCCAGTCGCAGAACGTGCGCGTCTATGATCGCCAGCGGCCGCAGGTGAATCCGTTCACGGGGAGCCCAAAGCTTGACCCCGAAACGCGTGAGCCGGTGATCGACCACGATCAGATGCTCACCGCCAGCAACAATTCGATGTTCCTGGGTCCGGTGCCGGTCTTCTGGTGGCCGCGGTTCTCCACGACCCTGGAACAACCGTCGACCGTCCTGCAGTCGATCCACTTCCAGGAAGACAAAATCTTCGGCTTCTGGACGGAGGCCGACCTGAACGCCTTCCAACTGTTGGGGCTGCGAAAGCCACAGGGTGTGAACTGGACCCTGGTAGTTAGCGAATTGTCGAAGCGCGGCTTCGGCGGCGGGACCGACCTTTATTTGAATCGTCCCAGCCTCTTCGGCCTCCAAGGCCCCGCCAACGGCAAGCTCATGGCGTGGGGGCTGACGCAGGACCATGGTTTGGACAACCTTGGCCGCACCCGCCAGGGGATCATCCCCCCGTCGCCCCGCGGCCGCATCTTGGGGCAATTCCACCAGACGACCCTCGACGGTCCCGGCCTCACCGACAATCTGCAGATCTTCAGCGAGCTGGGCGTGGCCAGCGACTACAACTTTTTGGAGCAATACTACGAGGCCGAGTACGAAACGCAAAAAGACGAGACGACCAACCTGCAGCTCCGAAAGGCCATCGGCAGCCGCGAGTGGACCCTTTACACGCAGGTCCGCCTCAATCCGTTCTTCGACCAGACCAACTGGCTGCCGCGCCTCGATCACTACACGATGGGCCAGACGCTGGTAAACGACCGCCTCACCTGGTTCGAGCACAGCAACGCCTCGTATGCACAGTTCCTACGGATCCATCCCCCCACCGATCCGCAGGATCTGCAGAATTTCAACTTCCTGCCGTGGGAGACGACCGGCAACCACCAGGGAGATCGTTTGGTGACCCGGCAGGAAATCGACGCGCCGTTGGAGTTGGGACCGGTCAAAGTGGTGCCGTACGGCCTGGGTGAAGTGGCCCAGTGGGGCCAAGATCTGCAGGGCAAAAACGTGGCCCGGGCCTTCGGCCAGGTGGGCTTGCGCGGCAGCGTCCTGTTCTGGGCAGCCAATCCGACGATCGAGAGCAACCTGTTCAACGTGCACGGTATCGCTCACAAGGTCGTATTCGACGTCGACGCCTTCGCCGCGGGGAGCAACCTGAACTTCACTCAGCTTACGCTGTACGATCCGATCGACGACAACGCCACCGACCGCTTCCGCCGTCGTTTCATGTCGCTCGACTACGCGGCAGCTCCGGGCGCCTTCGGCGGTACGCTGCCGGCCAAGTTCGATCCGCGATTTTACGATTTCCGTTCCGGCATCCAGAGCTTCGTCGCCTCGCCGACTACCGAAATCGCCGGCGCGCTTGACGTTGTGCAGTTGGGCATGCGCCACCGCTGGCAAACCAAGCGCGGCCCCCTCGGCAACCGGCGCGTGATCGACTGGATCGTGCTCGACACCCAGGCCAGCTACTTTCCGAACCCGTCACGCGACAATTTCGGCGCGGCTTGGGGGCTGGTGGGATACGACTTCCGCTGGCACGTGGGCGACCGCCTCACCATGCTCTCCGACTTCAGCCGCGACTTTTTCAACCAGGGCATGCGCACGTTCTCCGTCGGCGCGACATTAAACCGGGCCCCCAACATCAACCTCTACGCGGGGCTGCGGACCTTCAGCGGTCCGTTCACCTACAACACGATGACTTTTTCGCAAAGCTACCAGCTCAGTCCCAAGTGGCTGGCGACGGCGAGCACGTCGTTCACGCTGACCGGACAAGGCAACATCGGCGAAACGTTCAGCTTCTCCCGCGTCGGCGAAGCTTTCATCGTCAACGTCTCGGCCTACATCGACGCCGGCAAGGGAAATCAGGGCGTCAACTTCATGATCACCCCCCGCTTCCTCGGCCAAAATATGCTGCGACGGATGGGCGGTGGCGGCGGCGTACCCATGTCTGGCATGTATGGGCTGCAGTGACCCTGTTGCCGTGTGAAGCTCCCTCAGGCGAGCGGATGGCTACTTTGGACCACGTGATGATGCTTCCTGCGCCACTGATCTTGCATCGTGGGCGATCGAGGACTTACACTCTGCCGTCGAAATATAGGCCCGCACGACCAACGTTACCTTCGGCTGACGTCACATGACCGCATCTGTCCTCGAACGTCCGTCAACTCGCGACATCCCATCGAGCGATTACGACGCCGACCGGGAGAAGCGGGAGTTCTACCTGGGCGTTCCGTCGTTGCCGATTCCGCTCGACCGCGGCCGCATCGCCAAGGCGTGGCTTCCGGCCAACGCCGAACTGCTGGACATCGGTTGCAGCGCCGGCTACCACGTCCGCCACTTGGCGCGCAAGGCGAAACGCATCGTGGCGATCGACGTTGATCGAGTCGCGCTGGAGGTGGCCCGACGGCGCGTCAAAAGCAGCCGCGTGACCTTTATGCACTACGACGGCCAAACCCTCCCCTTCGCCGACGCCAGCTTCGACGCGGTCTCGATGCTCGACGTGCTGGAGCACGTCGGCGACCGCCAGGCGCTTGTCGCCGAGATCGTTCGCGTGCTGCGCCCCGGTGGAACCTGGACCGTCACCGTGCCGTACCGCGGGCCGCTCGCTTGGCTGAGTCCTGAGAACATGGCCGCGGATCATCCACGGCTCTTCTCTCTTTTTAGCGCCCTCTCCAAGCCGCAGACCTGGATCCGCGGCCACAATGCCACCGGCCAGCGGCACCATCATTTTTCGACGGCCGACCTCAAGGGACTTGTCGACGGCCGCTTGGCCGCCGTGCGCGCCGCGCGGCGGGGCTCCTTCGTCTACGCGCTTTGCTACCTGGCGCTCTGTTTTCCGCCGAGGTTCTTCTCGCGAGTCTGGACGACTGCCTGTTTTGCGGCCATGGCGGCCGACTACCAGGTTTCCTACGGACCGATGGCCTACAACCTAGCCATGCAGTTCCGTAAGCCGCTCGCCGCCGCCCTGCCGGCGACGACCGAACGCCAGTTCGAATCGAAGTCTGACCAAATCGTCGAAGTCGAGCGACCGGCCCGCGCGGCGTAGCCCAAGCGCCCTTCAGCTCAAGTGCTGGCTCTGGCCGGTTTCGCCGGCGCGGTAGCAGGCGAAGAGTGTCTCCAGCACGTGCAGACACTCTTCACTGGTGATCGGCGGCGGCTCCATCCCGGCGGCGAAACGGACGCAAGAGCGCACGAAGGGCGTATAGCCGCGTCCCCCCTTTGCGTACTCAAATTGCCGAACCTGGGCGGGCCCGCCATCGACCGTGCTGTACCACTCCAGCGGCTGCTCCTCGAACGCCGCCAAGCGCAGCCAGCCGTGCTCGCCCCAAATTTGCAAGTGCGAGTGATAGCCCCGATCGAGATAGTACCCGGACGTCAGCGTACCAAGGCTGCCGTTGTCGAACCGCAGCGCCACGGCGGCAGAATCTTCCACGTCGAGCGGCTGGCCGCCCACGACCGCCGTAAAGCCCGCCGCGCCTCGAACCTTCAATCCGGAGATGTAGAGCACCAAATCGAGCCAGTGAATTCCCAACCAGATCAGATGGCCACCGCCGGCCCGCGCCTTCTTCGCATACCACTGCGCGTGATAGGCGGGCGATTTGAGACGAGTCTGATCGGCCACGATGTGGGCTTCGGAGGCGTAGATCCTGCCGAGCTTGCCCGCCGCGACGAGCCTTCTGGCTTCTTGCACGGGGGCGTGCAGACGGTTCGCCAGCGCCAGCATGATCTGCAAGTGCTTGGCTTGCCCCTTGCGCACCAGCGCCGCGAAGTCCTCGGCACGCAGGCAGGCAGGCTTTTCGGCCAGCACGTGGCAGCCGGCCTCCACCGCTGCGTCGATGGCTGGCGGTGAAAGGGCTGCTTCCAGCGTAACGAGAGCCAGGGCTGGCCTGGTTTCTCGCAGCATCATGGCCGTGTCGCGATAAGTCGGCCCGAGCTTGTCGCCCAGAGCGGCGCGGGCCATCTCGGCGGTTTGTCCCGTGCTGTCGGCGAGCGCCACGCTCCGTACCTCTTCGGTCTCCGCCAGGCCGGCCAGATACGCCGACAGGTGAGCGCCCTCGGGGCTGGTGATAAGCCCGACAGTGATTTGTTTGGACATGATCGCGGTCGATCTGAAACCGGAGCGAGGAATGGCGGACGAACACGACGGCCGACAACCGCGTCGCGCGCCGACCATCCCGAGCCGCAGCATACCGCGCCGGTTCTGCCACCGCGACCGTTCGCCCGGCTTGACGCCCTGCATCGGAGAGCCACAATCAACTAGAGCCGCTTCTGGTTGAGGTTTTGCTGGATTCTTGTTTAATCGGCGTCCAAGGCGTCGTCTTAGGGCGAACTGGACGACGGCCCCGGTCGCGCGTCGCGCTCGAATGTAGCGGAGTCGCCTCGGCTACCGATTAACGGCGCAGGGGTGGCGCGAGGCGAAACTCTTGAACTTCAGCGGCACCAGGTCCCTCGAAGAGCAACTCGCATGAAATGGTCGTGGAAATTGGGCACGGTCGCCGGCATCGGCGTCTTTGTGCACTGGACGTTCTTGATCCTCATCGCGTGGATCGTGCTTAGCGACGTGGTTCGCGGCGCCCAACACAACGAGCCGGCCAACCAGATTGTGACTGAGGCGCTGGAAGGGATTCTGTTTATCGTGGCCATCTTCACCTGCATCGTCCTGCACGAGCTTGGGCATGCGCTCACGGCACGTCGCTACGGGGTGAGGACCCAAGACATCACGCTCTTGCCCATTGGCGGCGTCGCTCGCCTCGAGCGCATACCGGAAGACCCGATCCAGGAATTCTGGATCGCCGTGGCCGGGCCGGCCGTGAACGTGGCGATCGCGGCGGCGTTGTTTGGCGCGCTTGTGATCCTGGGGAGCGGTGCGCTGCTGCCTTCAACAGCGGACATCACCATTGACGTGTTCCAGCGATTCGATAAGTTCCTGCAGCAGTTGCTGTGGGTCAACCTCCTTTTGGTGGGCTTCAACGCCATTCCCGCGTTTCCGATGGACGGCGGGCGCGTGCTGCGGGCCGTGCTGGCCCATTTTTCAGGCGACTACGTGCGAGCCACGCAAGTAGCCGCGAGCGTCGGACAAATGCTGGCGATCGCGCTGGGGTTCCTGGGGCTGTTCGCTCAGAATCCTTTTCTGGTCTTCATCGCCCTGTTCGTCTACCTGGGCGCCCAGGAGGAAGCCCATCTGGTGCAGGCGCGTTCGCTTATGAGAGGGCTGCCCGTGCGGGCCGCCATGATGACGCGGTTCCGCGCTCTATCCCCGGACGATAGCCTGGCGCTCGCTACGTCGGAGCTTTTGGCCAGCGCCCAGCAGGATTTTCCGGTCGTGAGCAACGGGAATGTGGTCGGCCTTCTGCACCGCAACGACGTGATCAGCGCCTTGGCCAACAACGGCGGGGGAAAAGTGGGGGACGTGATGCAAACCGGCTGCGGCGCGGTGGAAGACACCGAGATGCTGGCTGCCACGTTTCAGCGGATGCGCGACAGCGGATGTTCGGCGCTGCCCGTGGTCCATGAAGGGCGGCTCGTCGGCCTGATCACCCTGGAGAACGTCGGCGAGCTGATGATGATTAATTCAGCGTTGGGCCGCGCACGTAGCCGCACCGCAGACGCACCGGACACCCCTTGAACGCCGCATTCAGCGTTGATCTTTCCAATACTCGGGCAAATCCGGCATCGTGTCGGTCAGGATCTCCAGGATCGCCTTTCGGTCGGCCGCCGTCAGGCGCGCGAAATCCGCCGTCGCGTCCTTTCCCGTCAAAACGTCGTGCAGGCGACGAAACAGATAATCTCGTGCCACGTCGGGCAAGCCCGCCAGGGCTGCCGAGTAGATTTCGTAACTGCACGGGTACTTGAAGAGTCGCGACTGCAGGTCGAACTCTCGTAGCGACCTTCCCAGGTGATCGCGCGGTCCGCGAGAGGCAAACTCTTCGACAAAACGGGAAGTGCCGCTGATCGGCTCTTCCAGGGGCGCCTCGTCGACGAACAGCAAGTAACGCAGCAGTTTTTCGGCGGGCGTCTGGTAACGACGACGGGTGGTTTCCGAAAGCGAATCGGCAGGTCTGCCGAGTGCTTTGTTCATGGCCTCTTCGTAATGCAGGGCCATTCTGGCGTGGTAGTTTGTCGCGGTGATCAGGTTGTGCACCTTCACCTGATGCTCGAGCACCATCAGGGCCACGATGTCGCTGTGCGGCGTCAAATAAGGGGAAGTATCAACGAACCCAGACAGATCCGTGACGTTCGCACCGGCCGCCGTGTCCAACCGCTCGGGCCGCTGGCGATTGGTGACGATGACGTTGCCCATGTGTGCTTGTCGCCCGTGTCGGCCGGTGACGAACCAGCCGCCCCAACGCTCTTTGAGCGGACTCTCATGGCTGGTGCTGAACGTGCCGGCGTTGAAGACGGGCATACCCGTGGCATCGGGAAAGACCGAGCGCACCAGGTGGCCGGGCACGTCCTGCGTCTTCGAGGAAGCATGGCACTGCAGGCAATCGTGCGTCTGCCGCTCGAAGACCGGCTTTTCGACCTCCGCTTGCCGGAGCGTGTAGAAGACCGCGCCCTGCTGGGGATCGGTGGTTGAGAGCTCAATCACCTCCCCCTGTTGACAGAAGCCGACGTACGTGTCGTCGTTGAAGTAGACGGCACGAGGCGTCCGCCGCGAGATCCTGCTCCTTTGAAAGCTCGTCTTGGAAAAGACAAGCATCTGCGACGAGGGCGAGATGCCCAGCTCGCGCAGCACGTCGGCCAGGTAGCCCTGCTTGCTATACGCTAAAGCGACCTCGCCCCGATCGAGCCGGCCCTGCAAACGGGCGACCGGATCGTCGACCGGCGCGGTGAGGTAGTTGATCGGCTCGGCTTCGAAGGGGAGCTCGGCTATCGCCGGATTTCCAAACATCCAGGCAATGAGTAGCATCGGCACCGAGCCACGCACAGTTGTTGCCCGCCGCAGAAGCCCGTCACTCCACAACGATCGGCATGATTGGGTATCGGTTTTCATGGTTGTGTTCAACTTGTCACTCCAAGTTACTCCTTCAGGTCCGTTGATCCAGGCGATGTCTATGCCGGCCGCGGCTGGCCAGACATCCTTTGAGCCGAGGAGGGGGCGGATGCCGTCGTACTCCCACCCGACACCGACCAACCGGTCTTCAGCCCCAAAACAAACCAGCCAAGCCCCACAATGCCGATGGCAAAGATGGTGTCCCCGATCACGCGCAGCCAACGCAGACGGTCCATCAAGTCGGTTTGCAAGAACTGTGCGCTGCGCGCGTACCACATGCCGTGGGTAACGCTCGCCCAGGCCTGCATCATGCCCACGGGCAACAAGCTGATGAGCACCATCAGAGCCAGCCCCACATTGATCGACCAGAAGCAGAAGCCCAAGAGACGAGTCTTCCAGACGGCGCTCGTAGCCAGCCCCTTCAGACAGAAGAGCATGAGGCCGATGCCGAGCATGCCATAGACGCCAAACAGCGCGGTATGACCGTGGACCGGCGTCGTATTCAGTCCTTGCATGTAATACAGCGCGATCGGCGGGTTGATGAGAAAGCCAAACAGACCGGCCCCCACCAGGTTCCAGAAGGCGACGGCCACGAAGAAATAAATCGGCCATTTGTAGCCCGCCACCCACGGCCGCGCACGCGTGAGCGTGAGGTTCTCATAGGCTTCAAAGCCGATCAACACCAGCGGAACGACTTCCATCGCACTAAACGTGGCGCCCAGCGCCAGCACAGCGGTCGGCGTGCCGGTGAAATAGAGGTGGTGGAACGTGCCGATGATGCCGCCCGACAAGAAGATGGTGGTCGAGAAGAGGACCGCCGCGCTGGCCGTGGCGGCCCGAAGCAATCCCATTCGCGTAAACAGAAATGCGATGACCACCGTCGCGAAAACCTCAAAGAATCCTTCGACCCAGAGGTGCACCACCCACCACCGCCAGTATTCGGCGATGGCAAGGTTTGTCTGCCGACCCCACATCAGACCGGCGCCGTAGAAACCGGCGATGGCCAGCGACGAGATCAGAAACAGGCCGAGCAAGTGGCGGCCTTCGTTCCCCTCGCGGAAAGCGGGCCACATGGCGCGGGCCATCAGCGCTAGCCAGATGAAAAGCCCGGTAAACAAGAACAGTTGCCAGAATCGCCCCAGGTCAACGTATTCATATCCCTGGTGGCCGAACCAGAAGTTGGTCTCCAAGCCGAGCCGCTGCTGAACGCCCAGCCATTGGCCGGCCATCGAGCCGAGCACGATGACGAGCAGGCACGCAAACAGCACGTTCACTCCCAGCCATTGAAACTTGGGCTCAAAGCCCGATACCGCCGGGGCCATGAACAGACCGGTGGCAAGCCAGGCGGTGGCGATCCAGAAAATGCCAAGCTGCGTGTGCCAGGTGCGCGTGACGGCATAGGGAAGATACTTGGCAAGCGGAATTCCGTAGAAGCCCGAACCTTCCACGCCGTAGTGGGCCGTGACGGCGCCCAGGCCGACTTGCAGGACCATCAGGCCGGCGCAGACCCAGAAGTACTTGAGCGTGGCCCGCATCGACGGGGTGGGGGAAAGGGCCAGCAAGGGATCGGTCTCCGGCAAGCCGTTCGGCTCGTCGGGGTGGTTGCGATTCTGAACGGCAAAATACCACGCCAAGGCGCCAATGCCGGCCAGCAGAAACACAAAGCTCAAGACCGACCAGACGACGATGGAAGCCGTCGGTGCGTTGCCAACGAGCGGCTCAGCCGGCCAGTTCTGCGTGTAGGTGACGTCGGTTGCTGGCCTGTCGGTGACGCAAGCCCACGACGCCCAGAAGAAGAAAGCGTTGAGCAGCTTTTGCCGCTCGGGTGATTTGATGGCGCCGACCGGGATCGCGTAGGCGTCGCGCAGCTTCGCCTGGTCGGGTGCGTTGCCGAACAGATCGGCGTAGTGTTTGCCGACCGCCTCGATGGCTTCGGCCCGAACCCCGGAGACGACCAGATCGCCGGAGGAGGCATCGTAGCGATTGGTGCGCAGTTCTTTTTGCAAGCGCGCTTTGAGTGCGGCCTGCATCTCGACGTCGAGTTGCTCGTAGCGGGCCCCATGTTCCTCGTTGGCCCAACGATCGAGAATCCAGGTCGCCTCCCGGTGCAACCAGTCGGCCGACCAGTCGGGCGCGACGTACGCGCCGTGTCCCCAGACGGAGCCGATCTCTTGTCCTCCCAGCGACTGCCAGACGTTTTGACCATCCTTGATTTCTTGGCCCGTGAGGAGGACTTTTCCTTCGCTCGTCACGACGCGCTCGGGTACGGGTGGGGCCTGACGATAGATCTCGCGGCCGAAAAAGCCGAGCACGGCGAACGAGCCGGCCACGACCAGCCCCAGGCCGAGCCAAAGTTTGCGGTAGTGCATGATTTTGCTCCGTCAGTCGGATATGGAAATCGATATTACTCTGCCTGAGCCGCGCACCGTTGGCAGCACCGGTCGTGTGCTTGACGACCGGTATCTGCCGCCGTCTCCTGTGCCTGAGTCTCCTGAAGGCGGCGGTTCAACGCTTCGACGAACCGCGGACAATCCACGTCCATTCGGCGGCACGCCTGTTCGATCGTCACCACGCGCGCGATCGAGCGGCGCAGGCGAGCATTAGAGAGCATCTTGAAGCCGTGGGCCGCGAACGTGTCGATCAAGTCCGGATAGCGGTCAAGGACGGCGGCCACGGTGCTGGCGGGCGCGATACCTCCCTCATCGGCCAACGAACGCTCATCGAGAACCGTGTCAGTTTGCAGCCGCGCCGACATGATGCGCCACAGATGGATGCCCCAGACCGCCAGCCCACTCACTTCCAGGAGGCCGCTGACGCCGGCAAAGGCAAACGCCCGCGGCGAGAAATCGGTCAGGGTTTGCCCAACCACCCGCAGGGTACAGCCGGTGTTGATAAGGACAAACGGCAGCCAGAGCGCCGGCAGACTCGACGACGCGATACCATTGAGGGTAGGCGCGACCTTAGCGGCAACGCCGACAATCATCAGGCTGATGAAGCCGACCGTGATGGCATGGCGCGTCGCGCCGTAGTAGGCATGGGAGAAACCGATCCGCGCGGCCTGGCTGTCTGCTGCAAAGGCCGCCAGTACGCCATGCTGATACACGGGCAAGAACGCGAGCATCGTCAGCGAAATAAAAAGCCACACGTAAGCAGCCCGCAAAAATTTTAGGCTGCGGTCGACCTCGTCCGTATGGGAAAAAAACTGCCAGCTTTTCACTAAAACGGCGGAGGTGCCGGCGAGCACCAACACCGAGGCGTACCAAAGCGCAGCCCACACGTGCCCCGCCGATTTCATCAAGAGCAGGCCGGCCACTTCCCCGACGATCGCGGCATTGACGAGGGCCAGCCCGACAAGGCTCAGCCGCTCGTCAATTTTCGGCAGCCCGTAAAAGTGGTGGAAGATCCGCTGGCTGACGCCAAAGATCATCAGCATCGCGAAGCCATGGATCTGGACGTCACGCAGAGGAGCCTGCCAGGTCGAGACGAGCGAGACCAGCCTCTCTCCCCTGGCTGCCGCCGTGACGGTGAGGTAAACGCCTTCACCGACGGCCTGCACGACGAACCACATCAGCGCCGAAATAAGGTAGTAGTCGTAGAACACGAGCGGCTTGCCGCTGCTCCGCCAGGTGAAGAGGATGATGGCGACGAAGGAGCCGATCGCGGCCACTTCCAGGCACGAAGCGCCGGCAGCGCTGTACCAGGCGAATGGATGGCCGGCAGCAAACGACTGACCCAGCGAACGGCCGACGATTCCCAGCAGCATCATCCACAAGGTGGCCACAGCCAGCCGCGGATAGGCCAACGAGGAGTGTTTGAAACGTGGAAAGGCCTGGTAGGCGAAGCCCATCACGAACAGGCCAACCCAGCCGAAAATCTGAGCGTGGCCGTGAGCGTTGATCTCCTGCACTCCGGCTGCGGTAAACGAGCCGCGAACCGCGATCCGGGCCAAGAGATAAGCGCCCCAGGCGGCGCCGAGTGAGAGCACGACTGCGATGCCCGACTTAAAGAAAGGGCGATAGATCTCGTCCCCGATCGGCGGCGCCTCGACAGGGGGTGACCCGACGCCGCCTTGCGGCTCGTGGCGGATTTCGTCCAGCAGCCGGGCAATTGGCACGTCGTGGGCACGGGCAAAGAACGCAAGCGTTTCAACCGGCCCCTTCTTTCCGCCGCAGCCGCGCAGCCCATAACGATCGAGGACGCGACGTGCCTCGGGCAGAGCCCGCAACAAATCTGGGATGAGCGTCGAAGCATCAAGAGAACCCGTCGTCATCAGCCGATTCCTTTTGTGGATTTGTGGATATTTATATCCTATATATAGCCACTATGTAAAGCCACTTTTTCTGCGCGTTTATAACGTGGCTCCTCAATGGCATCGGCTTGAGCAACCGTCATGCCGAGAACGAACACGCCGCAAGTCACCTTCTCTTGAAGCGCTTTTCCGCTCAACCCTCCACGATCTGCGTGTGCGATTTGGGTCGGGCTATGCGCCCGTTCGCACACTACAGCGTGTCAGGTGAACGGATCGTGCTCGAAGTCGGCGGCGCTCTCCTGCATTCCTCTGGGGTTTGCGTTTCTCGCGATCCTTCGTTGCCGCCGAAGGAAAAGACCCCAGCCGGATCGTACGCATCACTTCAACAAGATCGTTGCCAGTGCCGATGAGTCCTCGATGCCTCGCACGGCGTGGGAAACCCCGCCGGCAAGATACAACATCTGGCCTTGAGCAAGCTTATGTTCGGTCCCTTCGGCATCGAAAACCAGGCGACCTTCGAGACATTGCAGCCTGGGTGCTTACGCACGACGCAACGGCACTTGAGCAACGCGAACCATGGGTTGGTCAGCCGCGCGACGCACTCTGCCTTGGCACACAGGCGAGCGGGACGCTTCAGCGTGCCGGTAAGGTTCCGGGTTAAGTGCAGGGTTCTCGAGGCGATTCCGCTCGTACCTTAATCAGCCGTCGAACAGAGCGGCTTGGGCACCTTGCCCCGCTTCGGTTCGGCCAGCAAGGTGGCAATCGTCGTGTCGCCCAGCGCCTTCTCAACCATTGCCACGGCGTTGTCGAGCCGCCGGTGCAGAGGGCAAAGCGATTCGTGCCCCTCGATGCCCAGCGGGCAATGCCTGATCCGTCGCAAGGGATCGACCGCCTGCACTACGTCGAGCACGGTCAGCTTGTCGGCAGTAATCGCCAGCGAAAAACCGCCGTGCAACCCGCGCTGGGCATGAACTAGGCCCGCCCGGCTCAACCCTTGCATCACCTTGGCCAGATAACCGGCCGGCACACGCGTGACCTCGGCGATCTGCTGCGTCGTTTGGGGAACTGTTTGTTCGTCTGCCAGATAAACGATAGCCCGCAAAGCGTATTCAGCGGTCTGCGAAATCATGTGCTTCCCGACTAAGGAAATACGAAAAAGGACAACAGGACCTTGACATCCATTTTGTGTCTGGTACGCTTTCGTACCAACAGGATAACCGGAGTTGATTATCCGCTATTTAACGCCGCGAGGCAACCCCGCCTTGAGTTCGGATGCTGGCGGGAGCGCTCGCAGCATCGACTTTTCCCATCCCCTGGAGAGCCCCCATGTTGCGTTTTAGCTACCGAACCTTTGCCCTCTTGGCCCTGGTTGCGACGATCGTCGGAACGTTGTTCGTCTGCTGGCGTCAAGGGGCTGCGTACGCGGCCGGCGATGCGCCGCAGCGCAAGAACGATCCGGCCGTCGAGCGGACGCGCCGCCAGGTGAAGATGCTTGACGACCTGTACAAGACGACGATCGTCTTCATCACGAACACCTACGTCAAGAGCGACGGCGACGTGGCGGCCGGCGAGATTGCGCGCGACCTGTTCGCCGCCATGCGCGAGAAGGGCTGGCACGACGCGCGGCTGCTCGACGCCACGGGGCATCCGACGAACGACGAAAACGCCCCGCGTGAAGGATTTGAGAAGGCGGCCGTGAAGAAGATTCTGGCGGGCGAGACCTACGTCGAGGAGGTCACGACGGAAAAAGGCAAGTCGTTCTTGCTGGCCGCCACGGTCGTGCCGGTGGTGAACGAGAAATGCGTCATCTGCCACAAGGGCTGGAAGGTCGGCGAGGTGGTCGGCGCCGTCAGCTACAAGCTCCCGATCGAATAACGGTCGAGGCGAGCGTTCTTCGTCACACACAGTCCGCAACCTAAAGCGGACATCTCGAGTCCGTACTTACCGACCCCATCCAGCTCTTGGCCGGATGGGGTCTTTTGCATTGTTTTCCGGGCTCCGTTCTCCATCTCTGCACGCGATTGCCGGGTGCGCACTTTCGCCGCCCCCCTGCGAAAGGAAGTGCTTTCATGGAGCGTGCACCGGCAGGGCTTGACACTTACGACGCCTGTCATAAAATAACATTTATGACACGTGTCATAAAAAACAAGGATCGTCGGCGATCGCTGCCGCGCCTCTCCGCGGCGGAGATGGAATTGCTCGAAATGCTGTGGCGCGAGGGTGCCGTTTCGCTCTCCCAGGCACACCGCGCACTGGGACTGCCGATCGGTTACACAACCGTGCAGACACGACTGAACAGGCTGGTGAGTAAACGCCTCGTGACCCGCGGAGACGAAAGGCCCGCCCGGTACGCCGCGGCCGTTTCGCGGGACGACGTTTGCGCCGAAGATTTGGAACTGCTCGTCAAGCGCGTCAGCGGAGGGGTCGTTCCGCTGGTAGCGCACCTGGTGCGTGAGCGTTCCTTGTCGGCTGCCGAGGTCGACGAGCTCAAACAACTGATCGCCGAAGCGGAGGCCCGCTTACCGGCTCGCAAGAAAGGCGCCGTGGATGGATGAGCTGGCGGCCACGCTCGTCTCCTGTCTGGCCCGAACCACGGGCTGGCTTTCGTTGGCGGCGATCATGGCGTTCCTCCTCTTACACAGCCTGCGATGCAAGTCGCCAGCCGCGCACCGAGCCGCCTGGGCCCTCGTGCTCCTGGCAGGCTGGGGTTTCGTGCGGGGCACGGTGACAATTCCCTGGTATGAACGACCGTCCGTCGTGCGATCGGTTCTCCGGTCACCCCGAAACGAAATCATCGAAGAGGCACAGTCGGCGCCGCTACCAGACGCGGCACCCGACCTCTCCGTGATTCGCCAGGACGCCGAGTCGGTTGGTGCACAGTCGCCTCGGCATGTGGCCGCGAACGCCGTCCCTTGGCCCGTTCTGTTGGTGGGCGGTTGGTTGCTGGGGGTTCTGGCGGTCGTAGGGTGCTGGTTGAGCGGCTATGTCCGTTTTGTGCGAGCCCTTCCCTTTGGCCTGCCCTTGACCGAGGAATGGGAGACCGAATGGCGCGACGTGTTGGCGGAATGTGCCGTCCGTCGTTCGGTGCGGCTTTGTGTGGCGCACGGGACCGAACCCCTGGTTTGCCGCGTGGTGCGCGGTTACCGCTTGTTCGTGCCAGTGCGTCTATGGCGCGAACTGCCGTCGCCCGATCGCCGCGCGATTCTGCGGCATGAACTGGCCCACGTCCGTCGCGGCGATCTCGTGACTTCGCTCTTGGCGCGATGCCTGGTGGTGCCGCATTGGTTTAATCCTTTCGCCTGGTGGGCGGTTCGCAACTTCGAGGAGTGCGGCGAGTGGGCGTGCGACGACGCGGTTCGAGGTCGCGATCCCGGCACCGCCCCCGCCTATGCACGGGTGTTGCTGCGGCTTGGGCAGGATGATCGGCAGCCGCGGTTTGGCGCCGCGATCGGAGGAAGGCGATTGTCGACCCGCATTAAGCGTATCCTAACCGGGGCGATTCCGGAGGACTCGACGATGAAAAAGAGCGTTCTTCTTGGCTCGATCGGCCTGCTCACGCTCCTCGCCGCGGTCGAATGGCGGCTCGGTCCTCGCGGCGCGGCGGCGGAGCAGGAAGTAGATGCGACGCGTCCCGAGCACAAGGTTGATCGCGCGTTGCTCACGCGTATGGTCGACGACGCCGCCAACACCTACCAGGCAACAATGACTGCCTACATGGTCGGCGAAGCGATTATGGCCGACGTTTACGTCTGGTCGCGGCGATGGCTGGACGCCGAGCGGGCGATAGCGAATACCGAAGCCGACGAAATTGCGGCGTTGCGCGACCATCGCGAGCGCATGAAGAGGTTATTCTTGCAGGTCAACGCCTTGTACACGGATGGGGTGCGAGGCGGCGAGAGACCCAAGTTCTTCGCCACGAAGTACTACCTGCATGAGGCCGACGTCTGGCTGGCTGCGGCCAAGAACCGCGACACGGGTAAACCGGCGCAGGCCAAAAGCGTCGCCGTGTCATTTGATGGCCCGGTGGGTATGACCGTCACCTGGGACGACAAAGGACAGGGAGCATTTGATTCCGAACGCCTGATTGTCCCTGGCGTGCATGAGTTCGTGGAAGGCGAAATCTACCGTTTGCAGATGGCCGATTTCCAAGATGCGGCAGGCATCAGGTTGTTCGGCACGCTGGAACTAGTTGCCGCCAGAGACAACAAGTTGACCGTTGACGTCAGGCTGGCGGACGTCAAAGAAATCGTGCTGGACAACGCCGCACTGACCAAAGTGTTTTATGTCGGCAAGGACGCCCAAGCTGGAACCGTCGGCGGCGAATGGAGCAGACCGGATGAAGAACTTGTGGCCGCGGCGGAAGGTCTGGGTGAAGTCGTCGCCATCCTCCGTCTCGGGCGCGGCATGTGATCCGCCGCCCTCTCATTCGCAACAGCGGTTCTAGAAGGCTCCAAACAGTCGCTCGGGCCGCGTTTGCGCGCGCCTGGCTCGACGCCCGCACACCCCCGGTAGTGACGTAGTAGTGCGTCGCTGGCCAAGACCAACCCGAAGGGTCCCTTCGGGTTGGTGTCACTCTGCGGACGAGTAACACACTTAGTATAATAGGACACCGCCCAGTCCCCGTTCGCCTTCTCCCACCCGGAAACCTTGGCTATGCTAGCTTAGTGGCGATTCTTGGGCAAAACGGCATCACGGATCACGAATCAATGAAACGTAGTTTGCTGGTTTTGGTTCTCGGCGGGTCGCTCTTTCTCGTCGCCGGGCTGAGGCCCAGGCCGTTGCTGGCCCGAGGTCCGGAAAGCCTACCCGGGCAGGTCGGCGACGACTCCACCACCGACGCCAACGCCGAGGCGCGTGCCAAGAAAATCGAGGCGCTCATTACCCAACTCGGCGCTGACGACTTCTTCGCTCGTGAGCGTGCGCAGCAAGAGCTAGCCGAAATTGGATACGAAGCCTTCGATGCCTTGAGCGAGGCAGCCGACAACTCCGACGATATCGAGGTGAAGTTGCGAGCCGGCTATTTGGTACGGATGATGCGGCTGGCCTCCGTCGTCGATAGCGATCCGGCGGAGATTAAGCAGTTGCTTGGCGACTACGAGACTCTGAGCGAGGCGGAACGGATTGACCGGATCAAGCAGGTGGCCGCGCAGGCGGACGATAAGGGGCTGCCGGTACTGTGCCGCCTGGTGAGGTTTGAGCGGTCGGCCGTATTGTCGAAAGAAGCGGCGGCGGCCGTGCTGATGCAGAAATGGCCTACCGACAAGGCGGCGTCGGCGCGGCGTGCCGAGACGATTCGCCGCGGTGTCGGCGCCAGTGTGCGTCCGGCGGCGGCCTGGCTCACGACCTATCTCGCCGGGCACAAAGACCCGGTGGCGGCGCTCGACAGTTGGGAAAAACTCGTGGCTGCCGAAGAACGCCGGGGCGTGGAGTCTCCCCATCAAACCAGGCCTGAAATCCTCGCCGCCCTGTGGCGCGAGAAGGCGACGCTGCTGCGGCGACTGGGCCGCGACGACGAGGCCGACGAGATCCTCATGCGGCTGGTTGAACGCGAGGAAAGCTCCATCTCGGTCGACTCGCTGGAAGAACTGCTCCGCTGGCTGGTCGATCAACGGGCGTTTAGTGTCGTCGATCGCCTGGCGGAGAAGTTCGCCGACCGTTTCCAGCAGGAGCCTCTCTTGCTCTACTCGCTGGCCGAGGCGCGGCAGGCCGAAGGCAAGGAGCAGCTCGTGACAGAGACGATCGCCCGGGCACTGGCCATCAACGACGGGCAGGAAGCCTTCAAAGATCATTGGCGCGTGGCGACAGAGCTGATGCGCCGCCATCGTTGGCACTGGGCCGAGGACGAATTCCGCCGGGTGGCCGAGCTGGCGCCCGATGACAATCGGTTTTCGATCGACGCCCGCGTGCGGCTGAGTGAGGTTTTGCACGACCGCGGCGACGACGGAGAAGCCGGCCAAGTGCTCGACGGGGTGGTCGACGTCATGGAAAAGAACCTGGCGGCAAGCAACGAAGACGAAAACGCCGGACGGACGGTCGAGGCCACCCGCGCCCGCATGCACTATTTTCACGCCTGCGGCCTGTCAAAGCCCGACCAGAAGAAAGAGCGTCTTCGCCGTCTGATTGACGCGATCGACGCCGATCCGACGGACGCCGACGTGCTGATCGCCATCTATCGCACCAAAGACCTCGACCCGCCGCTGGTGCAGCAGAACCTGGAGCGGATTCGCAGCGCCGCAGAGATCTTCCGCCAGCAGATGCAGCAGCAACCCGACGACCCGACCCCCTACAACCAGTTCGCCTGGCTGGTCGCTAACACCGAGGGCGATTACAAAGAGGCCCTGCAAGCGAGCGAGAAGTCGCTGGAGTTGGTGCGGGCCAACCCCCGCATGGCCGGGAGCGAGGCCAGCTTTCTCGATACGCTGGGCCGCTGCTACTTCGCCGTCGGCGACTACGAGAACGCCATCAAAACTCAGACCAAGGCGGTCGAGCTCGACTCTGAGTCGGGCTTGATGCGAAAGCAGCTCGATCTTTTCCGCCAGACTTTCGACGAACAGAAGAAGAAATGAAGCGAGTCTTTGCCCGCGGGTTGGAGTTTGGCGTCGTCGATCAGGGCGGGGGAAGCCCTTTGGTGTTCGTCCACGGCTTTCCCCTTAATCATGGGATGTGGAACGCCCAGATCCCCGTCTTCGCCGAGCGGCACCGCGTCATCGCCCCCGACCTGCGCGGTTTTGGCGAGAGTGTCGACACCGAGGGTACGGTCTCGATGGAGGATTTCGCCGACGACCTGGCCGCGATTCTCGACCACCTGCAGGTGACGGAACCAGTGGTTCTCTGTGGACTTTCGATGGGCGGCTACATCGCTTTTCACTTCGTCCGCAAATATCGCCAACGCTTGCGAGGACTGGTGTTGTGCGACACGCGGGCTTCGGCCGACATGCCGGAGATCGTCGAGAACCGGCTGCGGATCGCCAGGCTGGTGATCGAGAATGGCACGCAGCCGGTCGCCGAGGCGATGCTTCCCAAAGCGTTTGCTCCGAAAACATATGCCGATCGCCCCGAGGTGGTCGAGGCGGTGCGGGCCATGATGATCTCCTCCGATCCGACGGGCGTGGCTGCAGCGTCGCGAGGCATGGCCGTGCGGCCCGACATGACGCAGCTTCTGCCGACGGTCGACCTGCCGACGCTGGTGGTCGTGGGAGCCGACGACGGTTTGACGACGGTCGACGAGATGCGACGGATGGCCTCGGCAATTCCCGACGCGAGATTCAAGATCATACCCGAGGCCGGTCACCTGTCCCCCTTGGAAAACCCACACATCTTCAACGCCACCCTCGCGAATTATCTGGAAGGGTTATAGAGAAGGTATCGCAAACGGGACTTTAACCTCTCGGGGATCTGGCGGGTGCAAATTCGAGTTGGCAACGGCGCCGGCTTTTTAGGCGACAACCTCGACGCGCCGCGGCGGCTTGTTGAATCGGCGCAACTCGACTATCTCACCCTTGAGTATCTGGCGGAGCTCACCCTCTCGATTCTGGCTCGGCTGCGGGAAAAAGACCCGAGCTCCGGGTACGCCGAAGATTTTTTGACGGTCCTGCAATCTCTCTTGCCCGGCCTGCGATCGCAGCCGGGTCTGAAGATCGTGACCAATGCAGGGGGAATGAACCCACTGGCCTGCGCCCGGGCGGCGGCGAACGTCCTCGTGCAGGCGGACCTGGGTAACCATCCGATCGGTGTCGTCACGGGCGACGATCTGTTGTCGAGGCTGGGCGAGCTTAAAGCGGCCGGCTGCGAGCTGACGAACCTCGATACGGGCCAGCCCCTGGCGGCGCTCAAGCAAGAGATCGTCAGCGCCAACGCCTATCTAGGCGCCGGCCCGATTGCTCAGGCCCTCGCCGGCGGTGCCCGGACAGTGATTACCGGCCGCGTGGCCGATGCGTCCCTGACCGTCGGTCCGGCTGCCCACGAGTTCCGCTGGAAATGGGACGATTGGCAGAGGCTCGCCGGCGCCAGTGTCGCCGGCCATCTGATCGAGTGCGGCAGCCAGGCGACCGGCGGATTCTATGCGCATTGGGACGAGATCGAGCTGGCCGCCGTCGGCTATCCGATCGCGGAGATCCTCGACGACGCAAGTTGTGTGATCACCAAACCGCCGGGTTCCGACGGGCGTGTCAACCGCGAGACGGTGACGGAGCAGCTTGTCTATGAAATCGGCGACCCGGCCCACTACCTGACGCCCGACGTCGACGTCGATTTTACGACGGTCGAAGTCGATGATTTGGGAAACGATCGGGTGGCCGTGCGGCGAGCGACCGGCCACAAGGCGCCCGATCATTGCAAAGTTTCGCTCACCTACCGGGCCGGCTACTTCGCCAGCGGGCAGATGCTCTGTGTGGGCGGCGACGCCGTTAAGAAAGCCCAGACCTGCGCGTCGCTGATACTGGCCAGGCTGCGCGCCGCCGGCTATGACTTCGACCGGCACCACGTTGAGTGTTTGGGAGCAAACGACACAGTGCCGGGAGTTTGGCCCACGCCGATCGGCCTGCGGGAGGTGATGCTGCGCCTGACCGTACAGGATCGGCGCCGGGAGGCAGTCGAGCGGTTTGCGCGAGAGTTTGCGCCGTTGACCACCAGCGGTCCAGCGGGACTCGCCGGGTACGCCGGTGGCCGGCCGCAAGTTCGGCAGGTGTTCGCCTATTGGCCGGCGCTCGTGCCGAAAGAACTCGTGCCCTCGCGATACGAGGTGCGAACCGCGACCGACTGGTGCAAATGGAACAAGGTGACCTGAATTCTCCACCGTGACCGACATGGCCACCATCAAGCTCAATCAGATCGCTCATGCCCGTAGCGGTGACAAAGGGAACCACGCCAATATCGGCGTGATCGCTTACACCGCCCCGGGCTACGAGTTTCTGCGCGGCGCCCTTACGCCCGAGCGTGTGGCCCAGTTCTTTGCGGGCCTGACGCCGAGTCGCGTCGAGCGGTTCGAGCTCCCGCGAATCTTCGCCCTCAACTTTGTGCTTTACGACGTGCTGGCCGGCGGCGCCAGTCAATCCTTGCGAATCGACACGCAAGGAAAACTGCTGAGCACGGCCATCGGCGAGTTCGAATTGCCCGCACCGGCCGATCTCCCACGCATGGCGCGCTAAACGGGAAGAGCTCCAACGGCGCGATTCGTTCAATTCTTGTTTACATCCGTTGGGGATATTGCGTGTCATCCATTTGGGCGGTACTCTGGCCTTTGCCAGGGTAGCAAACAGCACCGTTGGCAGCCAGCACCATGTCTCGCAGAGGGGGTTGAGATGGATTCCCAAGTCGGTTGCCCAGGCTGTCGTCGGCCCATCGCCGTTCGGGCATCGTCGGCCGAGCAGCAGGTGCGTTGCCCCTACTGCAGACATGTCTTTTTGGTGCCCGCCGCCGGCACGAACCCCTTTCTGCGGCCAAAACCGCGTGAGGAAAAAAAGCCAGCCCCGGTTTTCGACACCAGGCTGCTGTTAGCCGGGGCCTTGGTCATGACGACCGTCTGCTTGCCGATTGGCCTCTTCGTCGCATTCCGTCTCTCGTCGTCGCCGTCGGCCTCGGACGAGGCCAAGCAAGACGTGCTGACCGTTGGGCAAAACAGCGAAGGCACGACGCTGTCAGGCGCGTTTACGCCGAGCGCGCCGGCAGCGGCCCCACCAAACGCGACTGTTCCTGGCGGACCGTCGCCCAACCCGGCGTTCGCGCCGACGCCCCGACCGATGGTTCCCGCGCCCAACGGCGCCGCCGGCATAGCGCCGCCGAGTCCCCCGATCCCGCCAACCCCGCCGAGCGCCGCCGGATTTGCCGCCGCCAATTCGACGGGTTCGACCTTGCCGCCTTCGTCGCCGGCACCCGTGTCGTCGACGGAGCTTGTGGCGCAGATTGAGCCGTCCGTGGTCGTGGTAGACACAGGGCGGGGACTGGGCAGCGGCTTTGTTTACGACGAATTGGGAACGATCGTCACCAATTACCACGTCATTGAAGGAGCGCAAAAGATCGTCGTCCGGTTCGCCGACAAATCGACGGCCGATGTCGCCGGCTACCTGGCGATCGCGGTCGGCAAGGATCTGGCCATTTTGCGGGTCAACCCGCAGGGTCGAACTATGCAGCCGCTTCGTGTGGCCGGCGAGCAGCCAAAAAAGGCCGAAGAGGTCTTTGCCTTTGGGGCCCCGCGTGGGCTGGCTAGCACCGTCACCAACGGCATCGTGAGCTCGGTGCGGCAGGGGAGCGAACTGCGAGACAACTTTAAAGCGATGACCGGTGTCGACGTCTACACCGAGCACCAGCACTACGACCTCGACGCCGTCTGGATCCAGACGACCGCGCCGATCAGCGGCGGAAACAGCGGCGGGCCGCTTGTCAATCGCCAGGGTGAAGTCGTAGGACTGAACACCTGGAATCGCACCGACGGTCAGAACCTAAACTTCGCCATCTCGGTCGAGCACGTAAAGAAAATGATGGAGTCGACGCAGAGCGGCGTGCAGCCGCTCGCCTCGCTGCCCAAGCCGCGCAAGGAAACCGTTTCCGCCGGAACTTCTGAAAAGACGCTCGCCTATTGGAATGAAATCGGCAAGATTAACCGCACCTTGTTCGATCGCCTGAGGCACACGCCTCGGCCCCACGTGCCGCCCTTAAAGAAACGAACGGCCGCTTTCTTCGCCAAGCTGGCCGTCTACTACAAAAAGGTGGCCGACTTTTTGCCCGAGACGGCTCATAAGCTGCGGGCGCTCGACATGGCGGGGGTCGACGGCGACGTCGTGTTGCTCGTCACGGCCGACGCCTTCCAGTTGGAGCAAACGGCCGACGATCTCCGCAAGCTTTCGATCGAGGCGGAAATTGGACGGTACGTGCACATCTTTGATATGGACCAGATTCACAAGAAGTCGTACGGAAGGTTCGATTTCGTCAATATCGGAGCAGCGTACGAGAGGATGCGGTTGCTGCTTTCCGCACGATACCAGGTGCAATTCCCCAACATCGCCGGCGACGCAGGCGCCCCGAAAAAGGCGAAATCGTCGGATGAATCCGAGCCGGACGATGATCGCGAGAAGCAGGCGTCCGGAAAACTGAAGTTGGCGAAACAATTGCTCGAAGCGGGAAAGCGCGACGCGGCCCGGGAGCGATTGGAAAAGATCCTGGACGAATATCCCGGCACGGCGGCAGCCGAGGCCGCCGAGGCGGCCCTGGCCGAACTGGACGGCGAATGACCGGCGTTACCACGGCCATTGGGGAATGGCGCCGTAGTAGGGGTAATCATCGAATTGCCCGCCGTCACCGGCCACGCGGGGATCGCCGGTCGCCTTGAGCTCTGCGGTCAGTTGCGTCGACAGCTTTTTCTTCACCGCTTGGTACCTTTCGAGTGCGGCCAAGTTGCGCCGCTGATCTGGATCGGCCTCCAAATCATACAGTTCTTCGGCCGGCCGCTTCGCGAAAGCCAACTCATAGAAGGCTTTCACGCCCTGCTCGTCGCGGTGCAGCCAGATGTACTCCTTGCTCGGACCGTTGTCCGTGTCGCCCAGCCAGGCTCGATCAAAAAACGCCCCCTTGTAATCGGGTGTACCGACCGGCCAGCGATCGGGCGCGAAGTTGCGGACGTAAAGATATCGCTGCGTACGAATGGCGCGCATCGGATAGCCGCCGCTGTTCGGCGCCTCCTGGGCAGGAGTGTGCCTCTCGCGACCAAAGACGACGTGGTCGCGTCGGGCATCTTGTTGCTCGCCGACTGTCAGAAGGCCCAGCAAGCTACGGCCCGTGATCGCGTCGGGCACCGGCAACCCGGCGGCGGCCAGAAAGGTCGGCGCCAGATCCGGCAGAAGGATGAACTCGCTCAGCGTTCGCCCTGGTTGCTCGATCTTGTTCCCCCAACGAATTGCCAGCGGCACGCGGGTGCCGAGGTCATAGAGGTTTGCCTTGCCGCGCGGGAACGGCATCCCGTGGTCGCCAGTCATCACGACCAGCGTGTTGTCGAGCTCTCCGATGGCCTCGAGCTTTTCGAGCAATTGGCCAACTTCGCGGTCGAACCGCTCGACCTCGACGTAATAATCGGCCACGTCGGACCGGGTTTCCGTGGTGTCGGGCAACGCTGCCGGAAGTTTGATCTTGCTGAGATCGATTCCGCTCGCCTGGCCGCTTCCCGGGTCGTAGGGGCGGTGCGGATCGATGCTGCCGAACCAGAAGCAAAAGGGGGCGTCCTCAGGGCGTTGCGCCAGGAATTGCTCAAAGTCAGCAAATTGTGGTCCGGCCGGATTCCGCGTTCTTTCTCCAAGCTTGCCCGGTCCCCAGCCTTTCCGCGTGTGGCCCACGAAGTACCCGGCCTTCTCCAGCAGGTCCGGATAAACGGCAATGTCCGCGGGCAGAGTCGACCAGAGGTTGGCTCCCTCGCGCAGCCGCCAGAAGTGCTGGCCGGCGAGCAGCGCCCCGCGCGACGGTGTGCATGAGGGAGACGACACGAAGGCGTGCGTAAAGAGCGCGCCTTCGCGCGCCAAGCGGTCAAACGTCGGCGTCTTGACGACTGGGTCACCGTAGCACGAGGCGTGCGGGAAGCCCCAGTCGTCGGCGATCGCCAGCAGGATGTTTGGGCGGCGCCTGACGTCGTCGCCGTGGGCAAAGTCCGCCGTGGCGAGGCCGGTGGACAGGATCGCGGACAGCAAGCAGATGCGCACGGTGCCCTCCGACTTGAACGGTCTTGCGAGCGATCCGCTACAGTACCGTCAAACCGGTGTCTTAACAACGTGGTCGACGCCGGCCAGACGCCTTTAACCGCCCAGCACCTTCCGCAGCTCGTCCGCCAACTGGCCGATGTACGGCTCTCGGAAAAGATTCACGTGTTCGCCTTCGATCCGGTGCTCTTCGACGCCGCCTCGCGCCCACGGTCCCCATCCCATGTACTGTTCGCGGTGCATCGGCGTCGCGTCTTGCTGGGCACGGAACAGGGTTAGCTTGCCGGCAAACGGCTCCGGCCGGAATTCGAGCAGCGCCGTCATGTTGGCCTGGAACACCTGAAACACGTGCTGGTCTTCGATCGGGCTATCGTTCATGGCCAAAAGCCTCGCCCGCTCGGCCCGCAGGCGAAAGAAATCGAGCTGCTCCTCCGGTTTGAGATCTTTAAGCTCTTGTTCAGTGGGCCGCAGTTCTTCGGGAAAAAGCTGCAACAGCATGGGCACGAAGTCGTCTTCGGTAAAAGTCTGTCCCGGTGGAATCATCCCGGCGTCGATGATAGCCACTAGTCGCGTTTGCTGGCCGGCCGCGGCAAGCTGCCGCGCCATCTCGAACACGATCAGGCCCCCCAGGGACCACCCCAAGAGCTGATACGGTCCGGTCGGCTGGATCTTGCGCATCTCCGCGACGTAGTCGGCGGCCATCTCTTCCAGCCGGGCGCGGGGCGGTTCGCGGCCGTCGATGCCACGGGCCTGAAAGCCGTAAACCGGCTGGTCGTCGGACAAGAGCCGAGCCAGCTCACGATAACAGAAAACCGTGCCGCCCGCCGGATGCGCGCAGAAGAGCGGCGATCGCGAGCCGGCGCGGCGCGGCCGAATGGGCACAAGGCACACGGCCGGCTGGTCGCCCGACCGCAGTACGTCTGCCAGCCGCTCGATGGTCGGATCCTGGAAGAGCCAGACCAGCGGCAGTTTGCGTCCGAACCGACGCTCGACTTCGGCCATCAGCCGTACGGCCAAGAGCGAGTCTCCGCCCAACTCAAAGAAATTGTCGCGCACGCCGACGTTCTCTCGCCCCGTCAGTTCGCCCCACACAGCCGCCAGCGTCTGCTCGATTGCGTCGCGCGGGGCGACGAAGAGAGACGACGATGCAGCCGACTTGCCGGCCGCCGCAACAGATTGCGACGTTTGATCCCATAGGGCGCCCGGTTGAGTCGCCAGCAGTTCCTCAAGCGTCGCCTCGGCCAGCTTGGGAAGGCCCGTGAGCCGGTCGGCCAGTTCTTCGAGCAGCGCCTCCGCGTCGTCGTCGCTAAATCGCCGGCGATCATAACGCAGGTCGAGCGACAAGCGGTCGGGAAAAACGACGAGCGAGAGCGGATAGACCATTGTCGCCGTCATGTCGAGGTCGATCACTCGCAGACCGAGCCGAGATTCGAGCGCGGCGCTGGCGCGGGGGTAATTCTCTAGCACGACTAGGCTCTCGAACAATCGGGCCTGCCCCTTGAGGTCACTCCACCGTTCAATATCGGCAAGCGGCGTATGTTGGAAGCTGGTCAGGTCTCCCAGGGCCAATTGCACCCCCTTGAGCCAGGCGGAAACGGTCTGCTCGGCGGGGAGCTTCACACGCAGTGGCACGTTGTTGATGAACGGACCGATCATCGTGTCGATGCCCGGCAATTCGGCAGGCCGGCCGGAAACAGTCGTGCCGAACACAACATCGCGCCGGCCGCTGTGACGTGCCAGCAACAACGCCCAGAGAGCGTGGATCGCGGTGCTCAGCGTCAACTGACGCTGGCGCAACCAGCCAGTCAGCTCGGTTGACCGTTCGGCGGGCAGATGCTGCACGCGCGAGCCATAGACGTTCTCCGGATCGGCCGTTTCATGGGTTCGCCGCAGCCCGATCGGCGTAGGCGAGTGAAAGCCGGCGAACTGGGCCTGCCAAAAGGCTTCAGCCGCCGCGGAATCCTGCTTGTCGAGCCAGGCGACGTAGTCACGGAATCCCGCGGGCGATCGCCCGACATCGGTCCGCCCCGCGAGAAGCAGACCGTAGATTTCAAGTACTTGCCCCATGAGGATGGCCAGACTCCAGCCGTCGAAAAGCAGGTGGTGAGCCCGGCACGAGAAGCGATAGCGATGATCGTTCAGGAGAAACAGGTCGAGACGCACCAGCGGGGCGCGAGACAGATCGATCGGCTGGCGGCGGGCGCCGCTCGACCAATCGGCTAAGCGTCGGGCCTGCTCGTCGGCCGCGGCGTTGCGCCAGTCGTGTACTTCCAGAGGCAGTTCGACCTTCTCGCGCACGACTTGCAGCGGCCGATCGAGCCCTTGCCAAACGATCGCCGTGCGCAATGCGGCATGCCGGTGGGCCGCGCGTTGCCATGCCTCGCGCATTTTGTCTACGTCGAGGCGTCCCTCGAACGTCGCCGTCAACTGCTCAACAAAAAGCGAGCCCCGCGGGTCACCCAGCGCACGGAGCAACATCATCTGTTGCATGCCCGTGAGCGGGTAAATATCAGCGACGTTTTTGAGCACGTTTACTGCACTACCGCCACCGCCGGCTTCTCCATCCGGCTTTCGGCGCGAGACGTATCGACCGACAGGCTCATCGTGACGCTCCAGCGGCCGTCGGCGTCGGCCTGCACGTACCATCGCGGGAGCACAACGACCGATTGATGGACCAGCTCAAAGCCCCCTTCCGACTGGCTGACGGTCTCGATGGGAAAGGTCCAAATCGATGCCGGGCAACTCGCCCGCCAGATCAGCTCGATACCCAGCCATTCGTCGACCAGACCCAGGGCCCCGGCGCCGGTCAGGTCGAGTTGGCGGCCCAGGTGCCCCAGCCGCCGGTGCTCGCCGTCGTGAAAGTAGCGATCATCGCAGTTGGAAGGAAGCCCGGAGAAGTTGAATTCGATGCCGAAGTGGATCGGCTCGCCCGGCGGCAAGCCCTCCAAAAGATAGGCGATCTCCAGGGTCGAGCTACCCGACGACAGCGTCACCCCCTTGGTGATCTTCACTGGACGTCCGCCGGCCACGCCTTGGCGGGCCATCTGCACCTGAATGCGGTGCGGACTTCGACGGACACGCGCTTCGTAGGTGCCCTGCAGAAAATCGCCCCGCTCTTCGGCCTGCCCGGCGACGAGGGCGTTGATCGACGTCTCGTTGGAGAAAAAGTGGTCCAGAAGGCTCTTGCGGGGGAAGGTGTCGTACTGCACCCGCTGGTCGAGGCCGGGCTGTTTGAACACCACGCGGTCGTGGATGCTGGCAACCTCCCCGTTGCCGCCTCCTGCACCCGCCAGCACCTTGCGATGGTAGGCCTCGGGACGTCGTGCCAGGGTGGCCAGCAAGTTGAGGCAGATCGACCGTACGTCGAGCTCGTACATCATGCCGCCCCGGTAGGGCGACAGGAGGGTGGCCAGCTTGTCGTTGGCCAGGAAGACTTCCTGCCGAGCATCGAGATTGAAGTCGCTGGCGACCGCTTCGACCCACGGGCCCCGGCGGTCGGCTGCCTGATCGAGCAGATTGTCCGCCGCGATCAGATGGTTATAAACGGCGTTCCGCAGGTGGGGGAGATAGATGCCTCCAAACGCTCCGTGCCAATAGCTGCAATTGCACTGGCCGCGGTACAGCTCGGTGCGGGCGTAGCCGACCAATTCCTGGTCGTGCCCTGCCTCGACCGCTTGCTCCAGCTTGCGGCTGATCATGAGCATGCGGGTATACATCTCGTCGCTTTCGGGATACTTGACTTTGAAGTTCCGCCAGAAGCCCCCTTTCACGAACTGCGACAGGGTCGGCCAGCGCGGGTCGTGTTCCAGTTCGTGCTTGAGCCGTTCGTATTCCACGATTTGCTCGGCCGGGAGGGCCCACTCCGTCATCTCGCGGTAGCTGCTGTCGGGCAGATAGACCTTGCCCAAGGGGGGCACGTTGTCGACCGCTTCGCCCAGGGTGGTGACCTTGATCCAGCTCTCGTTGGCGACCAGCAGATCGAAGAACCGCGTCAGCCAGCCGTTTGTGTAGACGTGGCGGTGCGTTTCGGGCCAGGTGCCAAATTTTTCGCCGTCGTCGCCGAACACGATTACCGCGCCGGGACGCTGTGACGCGATCCACTGCAGATAGTCAATCGTCTCCTGCGGCGAGGCAAACGGGATCAGATATCGGAGGCGCTCGCTGCCTGGAAAAACAGCCACAAGCCGGCCGTCGTCTTCGGTGACGTAGTAGCCGTCGAGCTGACTCTGCGTGAGACCTGCGTTTTTGAAGTGGAAGTCGTCCAGCACCGAGTACTGAATGCCCGCGTCCCCCAGGTCGCTGGTGAACGATTGCTCCCAGACCCGCTCGGGCACCCACATGCCGCGAACCTTGGTTTCGAGCCGCTGCTCGAGCCACTGGGTGTAGCTGCGTATCTGCCCGATCCGGTCGCGGCGCGGGATCATCGCCAGAATGGGCTCGTAATAGGCCCCGCCGATAATCTCGACGCGCCCCGCCGCCACCAGTTCGCCCAGCCTGTCCAGGTATTCGGGGTGGCTGGCCGCGATCCATTCCATCAGCGAGCCGCTGGTGTGCAAACCGATTTTGAGCGTCGGATAGCGTTCAAAAACGTCCAGAAACGGGCGGTAGCTCTCTTGATAAGCTTGCTCCATGACGCCGGAAAAATTACCGATCGGCTGGTGGTTGTGCAGCGCCAGGACAAAACGGATCGTGTGCGACATGGGGGGCTTTTAGAGATTGGGATCTGGATTAAGTGGTCGGGAACGGGAGCAAGGATGGAAGATTCGGGGATACACACCGGCTCGCTCGCGCCGGCCGCCAGCGGCGCAGCGAGTGATGGGATGACGCTCGCTGGCGCAAGCTTGTCCCGTCCGATGGGTCTGCGACCCCTTCATCATCGTCCGCAAAACTTGACTACTTTACTTCATCGGCCAGTTTACTTATTCGGCCGGCTTGCCCAGTCGGCCAACCCACCCCACTCCCTCCCGGTGCTCAAACGAGGATAACCGACGCCTGCGTCTCAGTGGCGGTCCGGCGGTCAGCTTACCTTTCGTATACATGGGCCACGAGGGCCGCTGACACCTCCGTCGCCCTGGTCACCTTACCGGCAAACTCCGCGGCTCGTGCGATTCGATCTCCACGTCACGCAAAAAGGCCGCCGCTTCCTCTGGCGGCACGGGGTTGATGTAAAAGCCGCTCCCCCACTCGAAGCCCGCCGTCTGCGTCAACCGCGGAATGATCTCAATATGCCAGTGGTAATGGCCCAACTCCGGGCTGTCGAACGGCGCCGTGTGAACGATGTAGTTGTAACCTGGGCGGTCGAGGGCCAATTCGATGTTGCCGATCACTTGCCTGAGCACGCGGGCCAGCTCTTCGACGCTATGCTTCTGGATGCTCTCGTAGTGGCTAGAGTGGGGCTTCGGGAGGATCCAGGTCTCGAACGGAAACCGGCTGGCGAAAGGGCAAAATGCCACGAAGCCGGGCGTATCGAGGACGATTCGTTTCTCGCCGGCCAGCTCCTGCTGCACCATGTCGCAGAACACGCAGCGACCGCGGTAGCGATAGAACTCCTGCGATCCCTTCATCTCCTCCATGACCGTGACCGGCACGATCGGCGTGACGATGAGCTGGCTGTGGGTGTGCTCGAGCGAAGCACCGGCGGCGGCGCCCACGTTTTTGAAAAGCATGCCATAGACGAACCGCGTGTCCCGCTTGAGATCGACGACACGATCGCGGTACACCCAGAGCACGTCACGCAGTTCCTCCTCGGTCAGCTCCGACGTGCTGAGCAGATGGCGGCGTGATTCGATGATCACCTCATGGGCCCCCACGCCACGCATCATGTCATAGATTCCGTCCCCCCGTTTGTTGAGATCGCCCTCGATCTCCAGGGCAGGAAACTTGTTGGGCACGACCCGCACCCGCCATCCCCCGCCGTTGGCCGCGGATCCAGCCGGCCGATACGCAAGAATCTCGTTGGGCGTGTAGGCCTCGTGCCCCTCGCAAAAGGGGCAAAACGAACCGGGCACGACCTGCGGCGTGCTGACGAAGTTGTGCGGCCGCTTCGCGCGACTCTTGGCCACGATCACCCAGCGGCCGACAATCGGATCTTTACGCAAATCGGGCATATCCGCATCATCTTAGTGGTTCGGGGCAGGGGGCGCAAAGCTCAAAAGGAGAGCGAGCGGTAGGAGGGGGCTGCGGGTTTGCCTTTTTCTCAGCCCCGTGGGGATATGAAACGCCTTTCCGTCGCGCCCCGATTGAAGTGCCTCGGCCTCTCGGGATGCTGGAGCTTTGCCAGGAACCTTGGCCGTGGTTACCATCACAATCGCTCCCGGCGAATGTTTCCCTGAGGTCTGTTCGTTCACCCACCATGCCATCAAAAACCTGGACGCTGATTGATACCGACCGGGATGTTTGCGTCGACGAACTGCGGCTGGGGCCGAGCGACGCCGGTCTGGCGAGCGGCGACTTCTGCATCGCCAAGCGGACGCTCCGCGGCGGCCTGCGAGACGGACTCAACGTCGTCGAAATCGACAACGGCCTTTTGCGAACGACCGTCCTCTGCGACCGCGGCATGGGCGTCTGGCGAGTCTGGTTGGGCGAGCTCGAAGTCGGCTGGCCGTCGCCCGTGAAGGGGCCCGTCCATCCCAAATATGTCCCGCTGGACGAGGCGAGCGGAATCGGCTGGTTGAACGGTTTCGACGAACTCCTCTGCCGCTGTGGGCTGGAGTACAACGGCGCGCCGGAGTGGTCGGCTGACGGCAAGCTCAAGCACACGCTGCACGGCCGCATCGCCAATCGCCCGGCGCATTTCGTGTCGGCGACGATCGACGCCGACCGCCGGGAGATGGCCGTCACGGGGGTCGTCGACGAATCGCGACTGTTTTGCAACAGTCTGCGACTGACGTCGACGGTGCGCACGACGTGGGGCTCTCGGAGACTGTCGATCGTCGACGAAATCAGCAACCCGTGGTCGCTGCCGGCCGATCTTGAGCTGCTCTACCACATCAACATCGGTCCGCCGCTCGCCACCCACGGCTCAACCTTCGACGCACCCATTGAAGTCATGGCGCCGCGCGATCCCGCCGCGGCCGGCGGGATCGCAACCTGGCATGCTTACGAGCCCGGCCGACCTGGCGCGCCGGAAACGGTGCTCTACATGGAGCTGGTAACCGATGCCGAGGGCCAGACGGTCGTTTTGTTGGCCGATCCGTCTGGCGAGCGCGGAGTCAGCCTAAGGTTTCATCGCGGTCAGTTTCCGTATTTCGCTCTTTGGAAGAACCCCATTTCATACAGCGACGGTTACTGCACGGGGCTCGAACCGTGCATCAACTTTCCCAACGTCAAGTCGTTCGAGCGGTCGCAGGGCCGAGTGGCTAGGGTGGCGCCGGGCGAAACACGGCGATTCGAGATCGAAATGGAAGTCCATACGGAGTCAGCCAGCCTGCGCGCCGTTCAAAGTGAGATCGCCGCCCTGCAGCACACCGTCGAGCCCACGGTGTACAAGCAGCCGCGGCCGGAGTGGTCCCCTGGCCCTTGACTGCGACCGCGTTTATCGTTCGTCGTCTTTTACCGCAACGACGCGCAGCCGGCGGTAGTCGGCAGTCCAACGTCCCTCGCCCCACAGATGCGGACGCATAAGCTCGATGGCACGCGCAATCACCTCGCTCCGCCCTTCTTCGGGGACGGCGGTCAGGCAGGGTTCGCCGAACATGGCCAGCCAGTTCGCCATGCCCGTATCGCCGTCATCCAGAGGAGTCGGCCGGTCGAACAGCCAGGCGTCGCGAACCTCCAAGCCGGCTCGCTCAAGCAGCGAGGCGTACTCGGCGATGCTCGGAAAATACCACGGGTTGAGATCCTCGACGACACGGCCGAAATGGCCTCCAATGGCGGCCTCGAGAGCGGTCACGATTTGCCGCACGTTGCCGCGTCCGCCGAATTCCGCAACGAATCGTCCGCCCGCCTTGAGGGCGCATGCGATCGTTTCCACAGCTGCCCCTGGCGGCCTGATCCAGTGCAGAGCCGCGTTGGAAAACACGGCATCGAACGGTCGATCGGGCCGAAAACCACGGGCATCGGCCACCTCAAACGACACGCCCGGAAAGTTGCGCCGTGCTTGCTCGACCATTGCGGACGAGGCGTCGATCCCCAGCACGTCGGCCCCCGCGTCTGCGATCTTCGCCGTCAGATGCCCCGTGCCACAGCCGAGATCCAGAATTCTCTCGCCGGGCTGTGGCTTGAGCAGGTCGATCAGATCGGCCCCGTGCTGGTAGACAAAGGCGTGTCGATCGTCGTAGAGGGACGCGTTCCAGGCATTTTGACAGACCACGAGATCCTCGGTTCCAGGGGCGCGACAGGTCAGATTTTGACCATCAGCCGCAACGCGTGGCATAGGTGTCAGCCGCCGACCAGTCGACGCGCCGGCATTCCTCGGCGATCGGAATCATCCACGATCGCAAATATATGGCCCGGCGCTGAATTTATCCGTTTTTGGCCCTGTCTTCCAGCGATTGCCCTTTCCACGTGACTTCGGGAAATGTCTGCTGACGCAAGTTAACGCAACGGATACGAGGCAGAAGGCGACTCGCAGCGGGAAAACTTGGGTCGACGTATCCTTCGGCAACGGCCGCGGCGATCGTCGCCGGAACCGTCGGCAGGGCCGACTTGAGCAGCACCAACTCGCCGGCTCGGCTGTGCTCGGCCGCACGCGCCGCGATGGAATCGCTCGTTACGTGCCAGCCTGACGGCATCGGCGCAGCGGAACGTTCGTCCTGTCGCATAAAAATGTACGGGTTCAAAATCGACAACGGCTCGGTTCGCTCTGCGATTGCCTCCAGTGAATCAATCCAATCTGCCTCCTTGAGCAAAGACGCCAGCAGCCGGCCGTTCAGTTCCATGGCCCGGATGGCCAGCCAATGGGCGTCCAAATCGCTCAGCCCGTGCAGTCGGTCGTACTGCCGTAGGGCGTCGGCCAGCCGCCCCCCCCCGACCAACACGACGTTTGCTGTTGGGACCTGCCGCGCCAGCCAGCGTCGCATGACGCCGGCCAAATCCGGCAGATCGAGCAGGCTGCCGCCCAGCTTGATGATTCGCACGCCGCGGCCCGTATCGTCGATCACAGCATTTCCCTGGCGAGCACAGCCAACGCATGCGCCGGGGCGGCCCGCGATACGTCCTTTCCGAGTTCATCCGACAACGAGACGACCTTAGCCGCGACTTGCAGCCGCTGGCACAAACGCCTGGCGAGAAACTCTCCTTGTCCGGAGATCACGATCGTGTCCGGAGGTGCGGGGAGTCGCCGCAGCACGTTCCGAGCGGCAACGCCGAGCTGCGAGAGTTGTCCGCGCGACACGGTCTCGGCAGCGGCCATTCCATCCTCCTCGCTGAACGTCTCCCGGTCGGCACAGATCATCCGCGCCAGCCGGTCCCGCGCGGCGGGTCGCGTCGCCGGTCGGCCATCGGCTGTTTGTCGATCGACCGGGTCTTCGGGTAAATCGCCGAGCAGCAGATAAGCGTCTCGCGTCGTGGCGAAGAGCTCTTGGGCAACGGGCACCTGCCGGCCTCGCCAGGGCAAGGTATCGACCACGGCGCAAACCGGGCTGCGAACGACGCCCGTGTAAACCAGTTCTCCCGAGGCGAGCCGCTCGGGGTCCATTCGCCCTTGGGCGACGACCTCGCCGTTCGCCAGAGGAATGATGTCGCTCGTCGTTGACCCAATGTCCAGTAACAGGGCGGGCGCCGTGATCGAGTAACGAGCGGCAAAACGTGCCAAGGCATGCCAATTGGAGGCGGCCGCGAGCAGCGGTTGTTGGCGGGCCGCTTCGACAGGTACTAACGAACCATCGACGAGATAGACAAGGACTGAGCGCCGGCCTGCAGCCTGCTCGACCGCCAGCGTAATGTGTACCACTCCCTCAGCCTTGGTCTGGAAACAGTCGGCCAACTCGCCCGTCATCGTCACAACGAGCTTCTCGCTCGGCGGGGCTCGGCCGATGACTGCCGCCACGGCGGCGGCCAGCTCCGCCGGTCTTTGCCAGAGGGGGAACGGAGTGCTCACGGCGAAGCCATTTCCGTCGGCCGCCTTGAGGTTGGCGCCGCCAATATCCAGAGCAAGAAAAGCCATGATGGTAAGAAGCCACCTCACCCGTCCCCAGGCGAGAGTATGCAACAGCCGTCGGTTGTGAATTCGACCAACTCCTCACGAAACGTCAGGTTATAAGGTCGTCCGGTTGCGATGGCCAGCATCGCCTCGGCCAGATTTTCGCGGCAAACCGCGCGCAGACCGATGTAGGAGGTTGTCAGCCGCGGGTTGACTTCGATCACTACGTCGGCGCTGCCGTCCGCCTCTGTGCCAAGCGCCAGATCAACGCCCAGGTATCCAAGTGGCTCGGAGAGCGAGCGGATCGCCCGAAGAGCCAGGTGCGTCGCGCGCTGCGCGAGGCTGGCTGGAAGCGGCAGGCGACCGCCCAGGTAGTGAAAAGCGGGGTCGAGCCGCTGCGTGCACGGCGGCAAGGCAATGCATGCTTGCGGACCGCAAAGGAAAGCGACACTCGCGGCCTGGTCGCCTTTGCCGTTTGGCCACGGATGAAACTCCTCAAGCCTGCCCGCCCGCCCATCGAGAGGTGGAACCGGAACGTCGCTGTGCTCGACGTACCGCAGCCCCTGCGATCCGGCGCCGTCAAGCGGTTTCCAGATCGCCGGGTAGGAAAAGCCGCGCGGCCACGTCTCACCCAGCTTGAACGGAATCCCTCGCGGCGCGGGCACCCCGGACTGCCGGAGATGTTCGGCCGTGGCGTGCTTATCGCTGGCCAACTCGATCAGCCGCGGCGGACTGGTGAGCGGTCGGCCGCCAACGGCTCGAACGCGACGACAACGTTCCGCCAGAGCGCCGCCGATCTCGGGAGCAATCACGAGGGTCCAGTCGGCCTGCGCAGCATAGCAATCGAAAGCGCGATCGTGTTCGTCTCTGGTTCGCACGTCGACACATCGGCAAGCTTCAGGCTGCCAGCCGGACTGGCGGGCATCGCGCAGGCAGGTCACTTCCGCGCCTTCAATTTGTGCCAGATCGGCCGCGACGGCTCGGCACATGGCTCGTCCTTCGGCCAAGAGCGGTTGCAGTCCATCCCCGGGGCCTTCGTGGCTCAACAAGCCGCCGCCGCTGAGATACTCATAGACGAAGAAGCGCATCTTGGAGGAGGGCTTCCTAGCCCGTCCCGTTCCCTTCGCCGGTGGTTGTTTTGTTACGGGACGGCCTGGGAAGGCCATCCTCCATTCCTTCCCATCTGCCTCCGCCGTGATCGACGGGCCAGCACATGGCAGGTGCGAACCCGCCTCTCCATCTCGGCCACGAGCTGCCGCTCATCGTACGCGGCGGCCGCTTCCGAGGAGAGGGGCTCGCCAAATTGAATGTGGATTGTGGCGGTGCGCGGCAACAGCCGGCGGCGAGGCCAGGCTTCGAACGCGCCTTCGATGGCAACCGGCAAAAGAGCAACGTTGGCCCGCCTGGCCAGGGCACTGAATCCCGGCTTGAGCGACGCCACCTCGCCGTCGCGCGTTCGCGTTCCCTCGGGGAAGATCAGCACCAGCTCGCCCGCTCTCAGCCGCCGGAGCGTCTCCTTGAGCCCGGCCAAACCGAGCCCTTCGCGATCAATCGGTATGGCGTCCAGCGATTGGATCAGCCAGCGAAAGGGGGCAAATCCGAAAAGCGTGTCGCGAGCAAGGTAATTCAGCCGCCGGTCGCAGGCTAGTCCGATCAGCACCGGATCGAAGTGGCTTTGATGGTTGGAAAGCACCATCACCCCGCCTTCACGAGGAACAAACTCGCGGCCGCGGACGCGAATCTGAAACAAAAGCGTCGCCAGCAGGCGGCAGAAAACGTGCAAAAAGCCGTACCACAGCCGTTTGGCCAGCGGGCGTGACGGCGCGCGGGTCATGCCATTCGCGCCCGAGCCAGCGCTTCGAGCTTGTCGACAACTTCATCCGGCGAGAGTCCGTCGGTGCTAAGTTCGACGGCGTCCTCGGCCGGCTTGAGTGGGCCGACGTCGCGGCTGGCGTCACGGCGGTCGCGCTCGTTCTGGTCCGCCAGCACCTCCTCAAGGGTGATGTGCTCGCCATGCTCGAGCAGGTCGCGGTGCCGGCGGCGGGCGCGTTCCAGGGGGCTGGCGGTAAGAAAGACCTTGCAGTCGGCCCGCGGGAAGACGACCGTCCCCTGGTCGCGCCCCTCGGTTACCATGTCCTGCCCCGCCGCGATCTGCCGCTGGAGCTCGACCAGATATTCCCGTACCCGCGGGTTGTTCGCCGGATATTGCGTGACGGAGGTCACCGCCAAGGTGCGAATCTCGTGCGTCACGTCCTCGCCGTCGAGGCGCACACGCTCACCGTCGAGCGAGATCGAGATTTGTCTGGCAAGTTGCGAGAGCGCCTGCTCGTCGCCGAGGTCGATTTGCCGCCGCAGGGCGGCCAGCGCCACCGCACGATACATGGCACCCGTGTCGAGAAAGCGAAAACCGAGACGGCGGGCCAGCGCACGCGCTGCGCTGCTCTTGCCCGCCCCTGCGGGTCCATCGATGGCAACGATCATTTCTCCCCGCCGGCGGAGAGCTCCTCGCGGACGGTTTCCAGCAGCCTTTTGGTGGCTCGAATCCCTTCCGGCTCGCTCAGTTTGCTGCCTTCATATTCGATGCCGACATAACCATGATAGCCGGCGTCAACGACGAGCTTCATCATGCGGCGGTAGTCGGTCTGGGTCTCATTGCCTTGGTCGTCGAAATCGTGGGACTTGGCGCTGACCGCCTTGGCAAACGGCATCAGCTCGGCGACGCCCTTGTAGCGATCGTATTGTTCGTCCTCGCCCAGATCAAAGTTGCCGAAGTCGGGCAACGTACCGCACCGCTTCATTCCCACCTTCTTGATCACCTCGCTGAGCCACTGGCCGTTTGAAGAGAGCCCGCCGTGGTTCTCGACGATGACGTTGATCTCGTGCGACTCGGCGAATTCGGTCAAGCGCCGCAGTCCGTCGGCCGCCCGGTCGAGCTGTTCTTGGTAGCGGCCGCTGCTCGCGGCGTTGACGCGGATGGAATGACAACCGAGAAACCTGGCGGCCTCGACCCATCTGTAGTGGTTTTCGACTGCCTGCTTGCGCTTCGTCTCATCGGCGTCGCCGAGGTCACCCTCCCCGTCGATCATGATCAACAAGGTTTTGACGCCGTGGTCCTGCGCCCGCCCCTTGAGCTCGCCAAGGTAGTTCTTATCGCCGGCCTTATCCTTGAAGAACTGATTGACGTACTCGATCGCGTCGACGCCGTAATCGTTCTTGGCCGCCTTCGCAAAATCGAGATTGTCCAGCTTTCCTTCGCGGAGCGTGCGGTGCAACGACCACTCGGCGAGCGAGATCCGATAGAGCGGCTCCTGTCCCTCGGCCCCGGCAGCGAACCGCTCGACGAGCGGCAAGCTACCGACCGCCGCGGCCGATGCACACAACAGGAAGTCGCGGCGATTCGTGGGTGCGAACATGGAGTCTTCTTTCAGCGCTGTACCTTCAGATGGGGCAGCTTCTCTCGGAGCTGCGTCAAAGCTTTGTCGGTGACATACGTATCGACCACGTTCAACATCCGGAGCTTTGTCAGGCCGGCCAGGTTTTTCAGCCCGTCGTCGGTGACGGCCGTACTTTGCAGGGACAGGGTTTGCAGGTCCTTCAGTCCCTTGAGCTGTGCCAGACCGTGGTCGGTGACTCGCGTGCCCAGCAACGTCAGCGCTCGCAGACTGGTCAATTTGCCGACTTCCGCCAGTCCCGCATCATTGATGCGAGTTCCCGCCAGCCCTAGGGCCTCGATTTTCTTCAGCGCCCCCAGCGGCTTCAGGCCATCGTCGTCGATATGCGTATTGTACAGATTCAGCTCCCTGAGGTTGGTCAGCGCTTGCACGTGGACCAGTCCGGCGTCGTTGAGCGCCGTGTCTCCCAGATCGAGCATCTCAAGATGCGTCAGGCCCTTGAGGTGCTCTAGTCCGCTGCCGTGAACACGCGTGTGCCGCACGTCGAGATGCTCGAGTTGCTTTAGCCCGGCCAGGTGGGCGAGACCCTCATCGGTAATTTCGTTGCCCGTGAGGATCAACGTCGTGAGGTACTCCAAGCCGGCAATCGCCTTCAGGCCGTTGTCGGTGGTCTGCGTACCAATCAGCACCAACTCTTCCAAACCGCTCAAGCCTTTCAGATGGGCCAGTCCGTTGTCGCCGATCGGCGTCATACCCAAGTCGAGCAGTCGCAGCTTTCCCAAGTCGGCCACGGCCGCCAGGCTCGCGTCGTCAATCTGGGTGTCCGTCAAGTAGAGCTGTTGCAGGCCGGTCAGCGACTTGATGTTTTTCAGCCCGCTCGAACTCAGGGCGGTAAAGCCAAGATCGAGCATCTTGAGCTTCTTCAGCTTGGCGAGCTTCGCCAGGCCACTTCCTTGTATCCCGGTGTGCTTCAGCGTCAGCGATTGAAGGTTTTCCAGCGGCTCAAGGTGCGCAAGCGCCGCGTCGGTCAGGTGCGTGGCGCCAAGGTCGAGCGTCTCCAACGTGGTAAGCTTGGCCACGTGTTCCAGGCCCGAGTCAACAAGCCGCGTGCGGAACAAGTGCAGCGTCTTGAGTTTCTTGAGGCCAGTGAGATACTCCAATCCATCCCCTTTTATGGGCGCGTCGGAAAGAGCCAAATCTTGGAGTTCGGTCAGCCCCTTGAGATGCTTCAGTCCCGCGTCCGTGACACGGGTGTTGAACAGCGTCAGTGTTTCCAGCTTCGACAGGCCCGCCAGGTGCTTCAGACCGTCGTCGGAGATGTGCGTCCCGCCCAGGTCGAGCCATTCGAGGTTCGGCAGTTCGGCCAGGTGGGCCAGGCCGTCGTTTCCGACTCGTGTTCGCCAGAGGCTCAACCAGCGAAGGGTTGTAACACCCTCCAACAGTTTCAAGTCGTCGTCCGTGGTGAAGGTGTTCCCCAGGTCGATCTTCACGATCGGCTTGCCTGGCTGCTTCGCATCGACCTCGATCGAGCCGCCGAGTTTTTCAACGCGCTCGGCAATCTTGTCCGTCTCGGCGGCTCGCGCCGCGCGGAGAGGAGGAAACGCCGTCGACGCGACCGAATAGACGAGAAGGAGTGCGATGCTGAGTCTCATGCTTACCTCGTTTGGGCTAATCGAGAGAGGCCACCCCTGGCCTTCCGACGCCGGCCGCCTTGCCAGAAAAAAAGGGCACGTTACGCGGCCCTTGGAACCGAGGTAGGATAGCCTGCGCAACGACCGGGAGCAAGTTTTTGCGGCCGTAGCGGTTGTGGCGGTTCGTCGGGCTCGTCGCCTTTGCGCCGGTCGTGCCCGGCGCTCGGTCCGACCGTGTCGCGGGGGTGAAAGTCGCGATTCCGGGCAAGTTTCCGCCCACAAACCTTTCTTGAGCCTGTGGGGGTTGATGGATATGATTCCCTGGGATGAAAGCCTTCGACACCACCGGCCTGTACTTCCATCGCGCCGCCGACTTGATGGATCTGTCGGAGAACATTCGGCGTCTGCTCCTCACGCCCAAGCGCGAGGTGCAGGTGCAGGTGTCGATCGAACGCGATAACGGCGAAATCGCCACCCTGATCGGCTACCGGGTGCAGCACGACGACTCGCGCGGTCCGATGAAAGGGGGGCTGCGGTTTCACCCCGACGTCGATCTCGACGAAGTTCGTTCTTTGGCCGCGTTGATGACCTGGAAGACGTCGGTCGTCAACATTCCCTATGGAGGCGCCAAGGGTGGGATCGCGGTCGACCCGGCCAGCCTCAGCCCGCGAGAGCTGGAACTGGTTACCCGAAAATTCGTCGATGGCATCCACGACCTGATCGGTCCGGACATCGACATTCCGGCGCCCGATATGGGCACCAACGACAAGATCATGGCCTGGTTCATGAACCAATACGCCAAGTATCACGGCTTCAATCCCGCCGTGGTGACGGGAAAACCGGTGGAGATGCACGGTCTGCCGGGGCGCGAGGAGGCGACCGGGCGGGGCGTGGGCATCCTTTGCTTCAAGCTGCTGAGCCGCCTGGCGCGCAAACCGTCGCAAACACGGGTGGCCATCCAGGGCTTTGGCAACGTCGGCTCGCATGCAGCCAAGTTTTTGTACGAGGGCGACTACCGTATCGTTGCGGTCAGCGACGTCACCGGCGGCTACTATCGCCCCAACGGGCTCGACATCCCGCAGATGCTCCGCTACGCGCTCGACCATCGCGGCAGCCTGGCCGGCTACGGCGAGGCCGAAAAAATTTCCAACGCGGACCTGCTGGAGCTCGACGTAGACTTGCTTGTGCCGGCGGCGTTGGGCAACGTGATCACCAAGAAGAACGCCGGCCAGATCAAAGCCAATTTGATCATCGAGGCCGCCAACGGCCCGATCGATTATGAGGCCGACGACATTCTGGCGGCTCGCGGCACGACCATCTTGCCGGACATTCTGGCCAACGCAGGGGGCGTCACCGCCAGCTATTTCGAATGGGTGCAGAACCGCCAACGATATCAGTGGGGGCTGAACCGCGTGCGGCAGGAGCTCGACCACGTCTTGTCCGAGGCGTTCGAGCGGGTGTGGGAGCTGTCGGTCGAGAGGAAAGTAAGCCTCCGCACCGCGGCTTATATCATCGGTATCGGCCGCGTCGGCCGAGCGACGGTGCTTGGAGGAATCATCTGAACCATGATGGCGGCAAACATGACCACCAATAACACGGCGGCTAATGCGACGGGGGCTAGCGACCTGACTGCGGATCTATCGAAGAAGATTCCCATGTTTCGCGGATTCTCCGCCGCCGAGTGGGAGCGGTTGATGGGAATCGCCGAGATTTCTGAAGTCGCCCCGGGCGAGCTGATTCTTACGCAGGGAGAGCGAAGCCAGAAACTATGGGTCTTGCTCGAGGGGACGTGCGAGGTCTTTCATCATTTGGCCGAAGGCAAGCCGGGAGAAACGACCACGCTGGCAACCCTCGAACCTTATGCCAATTTCGGTGAGATGTCGTTTTTTCATCCGGCCCCGCATTGTGCCAGCGTCCGCGCCAAAACCGCCGTAAAACTTCTTTCCATCGAGCGGTCCCGCTATGAGGCGCTCTGCAACCTGGAGGCCTCGGCCGCGTGTAAGCTGGCGTTGAACGCCGTGGCGAGTCTTGCCGAACGCCTGCGGCGTATGGACGAATGGGTCGACGAACTGATGCATCGCGGCCAGGCGACGCAACGAATTCCCGAATGGAACCGCTTGCGGGCCACTCTCTTCGATGGCTGGAAACTATAGGCGACGGGCCGCTTCCTGAGGCGGCCCCGACTGCAGGATGGGCTGCCTAGACTAGCCAGTCCCGTCTTTGATTTCGTTACAGCTTCTATCACCGTCGAACGGCTTAAGCTACTGGAAGGCGCCTAGGAAGGCCATCCTCCGACTCGCAGCGCGAAGGGCGATGTTGATCTCAGGCGAGAACGTCGTGGTGTACCTTCCCCTTCACGTCAGTCAGCCGCATGTCACGGCCGGCGTAGCGATAGGTCAGGCGCTCGTGATCGAGCCCGAGCAGGTGCAGAATTGTGGCGTGCAGGTCGTGGATGTGCATCGGGTTCTCGGCCGCCTCGTAGCCCAACTCATCGGTCTGGCCGTAAGCAAAGCCCCGTTTCACGCCGCCGCCGGCGAGCCACGTCGTAAAACCCTTGTTGTTGTGGTCGCGGCCATCGTCGTTCTGACCGTGCGGAGTGCGGCCAAACTCGCCGCCCCAAATCACCAGCGTGTCGTCCAGCATCCCCCGCGCTCGCAGGTCGGCGAGCAGGCCCGCGATGGGCCGATCGACGGCTCGCGCGTTGCGTGCGTGTCCGGCCCTCAGGCCGCGGTGCTGATCCCAGTCGCCGTGCGTCAGCTCGACGAAACGGACGCCGGCTTCGACGAACCGCCTTGCGAGCAGGCATTGCCGGCCGAAATCGGCCGTCGCCGGGTCTTCCAGGCCGTAAAGATGCCCCGTGGCCGCTGATTCCTGCATGAGATCCATGACGTCGGGCAGTCGACCCTGCATGCGGAACGCCAGCTCATAGGATTCGATGACGCCGTCGACCTCCGGGTAGTGACGCTCGCGCTCGATCAGCTCGCGGTTCATCGACTGCACGAGTTCGAGCTGGCGGCGCTGGGCCGCGGAATCGAGACGCCCGTTCCTGATGTTGCCGACCCTGGCGTCGGCCACCGGCTGGGCTTCGTTGCCGATGCGGGTCGCCTGGCAGGCCGCGGGAAGAAAGGCGCTGCCGTAGTTCTGCGCGCCGCCGTTGCGTCCGGTCGGCTTGATCGAGATGAAGCCGGGCAGGTCGTCGCTCTCGGTCCCCAGGCCGTAGAGCGTCCACGCGCCGAGCGACGGCCGGATGAATTGCGAGCTGCCGGTGTGCAGCATCAAGTAGGCTTCCGGATGGGCGGGAAGGTCGGTCTGCATGCTGCGAACGACGCACAGCTCGTCGGCCTGCGCGGCGACTTGCGGAAAAAGCTCGGAGATCCACAGCCCGCCGTCGCCGTGCTGCTGGAACTTCCAGGGCGAACCCATCAGCTTGGCGCCGGGAATGCGCCCCGGTCGGGCCGACGATTTTCCGTCGGCCGTCGAGAGCTCCGGCTTGTAGTCGAACGTGTCGACGTGCGACGGCGCTCCGTTCATGCAGAGGAAGATCACTCGCCGTGCGCGGGCCGGAAAATGCGGTGCCTTGGGCGCAAGCGGGGAGGTGTTCCCCTCGGCGCGGGCCGCCAGCGACGACAGGCCGGCGAACGCCAGATAGCCGAATCCGCACGACGCGCTCTTCAGCAGATCACGGCGAGAGGGCTTTCGTAGCGGGTTCATCGGACCATCCTCCTCGCTTTGTTTAACTGTATTTTCCGCGGGTGGGAGCCAACGGCGACCGCGGGCGTAGAACCACCAGCTTGGCCGAATCGTATTTTCGGTCTAGCATGCAACGCAGTCCTCGCGGGTCCCGGTTAAAGTTAAAATGTAAGGCGTAACTCGAAACTCCTGAACTGAACGGCCTGGGAAGGCCATCCTCCGACATTCACTCTTAGTCCAGATACCGAAACTCGGCGCTGGAGAAGAGGGCCTGACATAAGTGCACCCAGGCTTCGCGCTCGCCGTCCCCGGCTTCTGCGCCGTCGGCACGGTCCCGAATAAACTGCAGGGCACGGCTTCGTTCTGATTCAGTGGGGGGACGGGCGAGCGCGAGACGATAGGCCAGGTCGATCCTCGGTGCGTCGTCGTTCTCCAGGCGGCAGACCCGATCGGCAAAGCCCTGGGACTGTTGGATCACAAACGGGCCGTTGAGAAAGTAAAGTGCTTGCGCCGGTCCGGTCGTGGCGGCCCGTTCGCCCGTTACCAGGCTGGGATCGGCGAAGTCGAAAAGGGCCAGCGATTCGAGCACCTGGTCTCGGACCACCGGCAAGTAGACCGACCGGTGGGTGTCTGAGGCGTCCAGGCCGGCGAGGCGGAGGAAGAACGTCAGCCCCTCGCCCGTGCGAGCCACGGGCGACCCGACCGGTGGCTCGCTCGTGAGCCGGCCGCCGACCGCCAGCAGTGAGTCGCGCAGGACTTCGGCGTCCAGCCGTCTCTTGCTCATCCGCCAGACGAGCTCGTTGCCGGGATCGACGCCGAAGTTTTGCGGATCGAAGGCTGAATCGAGCCCGTAGGTCCGGCTAAGGACAATCCGGCGGATAAGCCTTTTCATCGACCAGTCGTCGGCCATGAAGTCGACGGCCAGCGTGTCGAGCAGTTCGGGATGGCTCGGTGGCGCGCCGGCCGTGCCAAAATTATCGGGCGTCGGCACCAGGCCGCGGCCGAAGAGGTGCAACCAGACGCGGTTCACCAACACGCGGGCCGTGAGCGGGTTTGTGGGAGAAGCGATCCAGTCGGCCAGCTCGCGACGGCCGCTTCCGTGTGAAATAGCCGGGAGCGGCTCGTCGCAAAGGACCTGCACCAACCCACGCGGCACGACCTCGCCGGGCTGGTCCAGCTCTCCGCGAATATAAAGCGGACTGTCGACGGCGTCATCGCGTTCGCGGGCTCCCATCGCGAACGCCCGGGGAGCCGCCCCCGGCCGGTCGACGAGCAGGCGGTATCGCAGCGTGGAAATCATCGAATTCGCCCGCCGCATCCGGTCTCGATTCGCCTCGCCCGGTGGGATGGAGTCGCGCTCGCGCACCATCGCCGCGAGCCGCTCTTCCATCGCCGAGCGCTGCTGCGCCGTGAGCGGTGCCACCGCGGAGGGAACGTTCGCGCCCTCCGGCAGTTCGATCAGCGGCGAGGCGTTGAAGTTCGGAAACACACCCGCCAGCGTGCCGGAGCAGGTTTGCGTGCTGCGGAAAACGCCCGACAGCGCGTAGTAGTCGCGCTGGGAAATCGGATCTCGCTTGTGATCGTGGCAGCGGGCACAGGCGACCGTCAACCCCAGGAAGGCCCGCGTGGTGGCCTCGATCTGCTCGTCGACCAGATCGAGCACGAATTGCCCGCGATTCTCGGCGTCATGGGCCTTGCTGCCCAGCGCGAGAAACCCGGTAGCAACGATTTGATCGGCCCGCTGGCGATCGTTTTCGGCCGGCAGGAGGTCGCCGGCAATTTGCTCGCGCACGAACTGATCGTAGGGCTTGTCGGCGTTGAACGAGGCGATCGCCCAGTCGCGATACCGCCACGCCTGGGGATAGGTGAAGTTCGTCTTGCCGCTCGACTCGGCAAACCGGGCCACATCGAGCCAGTGCCGTGCCCAGCGTTCGCCGAAACGCGGGGATGCCAGCAGCCGATCGGCAACCGTGGCCAAAGCGTCGGGCGAGTCGTCGCGCAGGAAGGCGTCAAGTTCCTCCGGCGTGGGAGGAAGGCCCGTCAGGTCGAACGTCACGCGGCGCAGCAGCCTGGCGCGGTCGGCGTCGGCGACCGGTGCCAGACCTCGCGACTCGACAGCAGCCAGCAGGAACCGATCGATCTCTCCGCGCGGCCATTCGGTCCGTTGGACGGTCGGAGGCGCGCACTTCGTCGGCCGCCGGAACGACCAGAACGTACGCCCCTTGGCCAAGTCGATCGTGGATCGCGTCGTCGCGTCGGTCACTTCGGTTCGGGGGTCGGGCGCGCCCATCGTCACCCAGGCCTCGAAGTCGGCGATCACTTCGTCTGGGAGTTTTCTTTTCGGAGGCATGCGAAGGTCGTCGTCACCGTAGCGGATGGCGCGGATCAGCGCGCTCTCTTCCGGTTTACCCGGGACGACGGCAGGGCCGGAGTCGCCCCCGGTGAGCACGCCCTGGCGGCTGTCCAGCCGCAGGCCGGCCTGGATCGTTTTGGCCGTGCTGGCGTGGCACTCGCCGCACTGGTTTGCCAAGACGGGGCGGATTTTCGTCTCAAAGAACGCCTCCTGCTCGGCCGTGATCTTGTCGGTCACGACGCGAGTCTCGGGCGAGGGGCCTGCTCCCTTTGCACCGTTGGGCGCCTGAGGCGAAGCTCCCGGCCTCTGCGGAAAGGATTTGCGATACTCCGACAAGGAGAGAAAGCCGTCGCCGTCCGTATCGAGCCGACGGAACATCGGTTCGATGGTCTCGCCTCTCATGCGAGGAGAGTTGCGGAGAAACTCGCGGTACTCATCAAGCGACAGGCGGCCGTCGAGGTCTGCGTCGCCCAGGGAGAAGACGCGCTCGGCGTCGAACGTGAAACGCTGGGCGACTGCCTTGCCCGGCGACACGGACGTCAGGAGCAGCGCCGACACCAGGACGACGTGCGGCGAAAATCCGTTCATAAGATCACTTCAGAGATTGCAGGTACGCCAGCAAATCGGCGAGTTGGTCGGGGGCGAGGTTCGCTGTCAGCCCTTCGGGCATCACCGACTGTTTCTGGGGAGCTCGCTCTTCGATGTCCGTTCGTTTGAGCTCGCGCTCGATGCCGCTTGCCTCACGAATCCGGGTGGCACCGGCGCTTTCGCTGACGACGAAGCCCGTGAACACGCGGCCGTCGACCGTGCTGAAGTGATAGCTTTCGTAACCCTGGGCGATTTTGGCGCTCGGTTGCAGGATCGACTCCACGAGCTCCTCGGACTTGTACCTTTTGCCGATGTCGACCAGGTGCGGTCCTTTGGGGCGCTGACCGTCGGCCGTCGTATGGCAGGCCACGCACGATTGCGACTTGAAAAGCGCTTCGCCTCTTGCCGTGTCCCCTTTCACCGCGAGAACGCGGCCCAAGGCAATCTGGAAGCTCATGTTGCCGAGCTGGTTCGGATTGTTGGGGTCGGCCTTCGGCACGACGATGGGGTCTTGCTTCTCGGCGGTCGAACTACTCAGCGCCACCGGCAGTCCGGCGAGCGACACTTGGTGGTGCGCAAGCTCTGTTTTGAGGAAGGCGATCGTCTCGGGATCGCCGTCGAGGGCCGCCGCCGTGATCACTCCGGCGATGCGCTTGCTCATCTCCCACTCCACCGGATCCCAGTACGGGCCGCTGTTGTCCGGGCGAATGCCCCACCAGCTCCCGTCGTAATCGGCCTCGCGGTGGTAGAGGCGGATGAGCGTTCCCAGAATGCCGTGGCGCAGGTCGGGGTCGCGCGCCGTCGCCAGCTTTTTGATCAGTTTTTCAACCGCGTCCGGATCGTGCATAGAACGCATCGCCCAAAGGGCTCCCCGCCAGTGCGGTCCGTTGAGCGCTTCCACGCAGGCGTCGACCGCGTGCAGCGAGACGAGGGCCCGCACCGCAAGGTGCGGTACGACGCGATCGGGATCCGGCTGGTTCTGCACCGGCCGCGCCGACGGCATCACCGAGCCTTCCGGCCGGCTCGTCAGCGGAATGATGCTCTTGGCGACCGACGGGTCGTCGAGCCGGCCTAAGCTGACGAGAGCCTGCGCCCGCACGCGGGGCGATGGGTCGTCGAGCGCCGCCACAAAAGTCTGAGGGTCGAGATCCGGCAACTCTTGCTGCCGGTCGCTCAGCGCCCGCAGGGCGAACTCCCGCACCGCCTCGCTCTCGATCAGCTTCTGCAGCGCCGCGTGTGAATCGTTCCCGTCAAGCTGCTTTAAGGTGAAGATCGCGGCCACCCGCCCGTCGGGCGGTGCCGCCTCGTCGAACGCCAGTTGTTCCAGGGCCCGCGTGGCGGCCGGGTTTCTGCCGCGGCGCAGCACTTCCCCCTGGGCGTGCAGCCGCGTCACGGAGCGCGGCGCCGCGAGAAGTGCTACGATTTCTTCGATGCTTCCCTTCTTCAGGTCGGGGAAGGGTTCGGTGCTTGCGACGCCCTTCGGCGTGATCCGTGCGACGAACCCGACGTTCGGACCCACGAACACGGCCGCTTCGCCCCCTCGCCAGCTTGCAACATACAGATGTCCGCGGGCGTCGATATCCATTCCCGTGGCCCGCGGCATGGTCAAAAAGACTTCCTGCTTCAGGTCGAACGTCGGGCCGTGCGGCGTTAGTTCGTGGCGGTAGACCTGGCTGCGCCCCCAGTCTCCGGTGAAGAGCGTGTTGTATTGGGGAGGCCAGACGGGGTCCTGCACGAAGAGACCGCCCGTGCCGCCGCCGCCTCCGAACGTGCCCAGCGTCGGCATGATCTCGTCGGTGAAGTTCGCGTACAGCTGCGTGTAGCCGTAGAGGGCGGTCTGCCGAAGCAGGCTCACGCGGGTGTCCCAGCCGGCGCCGTCATTGGTGTTGTCGCGGGCAAAGATGTTCATGAAGGGGTCGATGGCCAAGTCGAACGGATTGCGCAACCCCCTGCAGTAGATCTCCATTTCCGAGCCGTCGGGACGCACGCGAACCACCCCGCCGCCACGCAACGAGAACGCTGCGCCGTCTTTGCCAACCGCCTGCTTGATGCCGTAGTCGCCGACGCCGATGTAAAGCCAGCCGTCGATCCCCATGCGCACGCAGTTCGTGGTGTGGTCGCCTCCGCGGTTGGCGATCTGGTCGGTGGTCAACCCGGTGACGAGCACGTCTTGCCGGTCTGAAATGCCGTCGCCGTCGTCGTCATGAAAGACGGAGAGGGTCGGCGGGTGCATGACCCACACCGCGCCAGCCCGGTAGACCACGCCGCGCGGGTGGTCGACCTTGGCAAACACGGTCACTCTGTCGACCTTACCGTCGTCGTCCTTATCGACGCAGCGCAAAATCTTTCCGCCGCCGGGCGTGCGGCCGAGCGAGCCCTGTTCGTCGACGGCAACGTAGATCGCGCCGGCCGGTTCGGCCGTGATGGCGACCGGGTAGCTGACATTCGGCGGCGCGGCGAAGAGAGTGGCCTCGAATTCCGGCGGAACTTGAACGCTCTGGCGGAACGTCTCCTCGTCCATCGGCCGGGAGTTGCCGCCGCGGCCCGGCGGACCGAAACCGCCTCCGCCGCCGCCTGCGGGCGGCCCAAAGCTGAACGGCCGCGGAGCAAAACCCTGGCTCGTGCCGGCCAACTGGGCCACAACCGAGGCCGACCGCTGCTGAACGAAGCGCCGCAGATCGGGCGGTTGCGGGCCGGGCCCGCCGGGGCCGCCCAAACCGGGCGTCTGCTCACTGCGGGCGGCGGTCGCCTTGGCTTCTTTCTCACGAATCGCCTGGGTTGCCTTGTCGATGGCGTCGATCTCGGCCGAGAGTCGATCCGGCGCGAAGGCGGCAGTAGACAGTTTTTCGACGATCTTCCGGTACTTGTCGCTCACCCTTTTGATGGCCAGCAGCCGGTCGGGGAGCTTGTTGTCGCCCGGATAGGGCTTCGTCAGGCTCAAATTCATCAGCTCTTCGGGCGAGCCCATTAGTAGGAAGTTGGCCAGCGAGAACTCCAGGTCGCCCGGCAGGAAGTGGAATTTCCCGCTTTGGGAGTCGAGATAGAGGACGTAGTTGTGCCCCAGGGCAAAGAAACTCTCCAGGTTTGAAGTCAGGGCATTGGCCGCCATGAACGCGAGAAAAGCATCGACGTCGAGGAACGAATCGATTTGCCGCTCGAACTGTTCGTCGCTGGCCTGATTCACGAGCCGGGCAAACTCAACGACACGCTTGGTTTCGTCGCCGGTGGCGGCCCGTTGCGGCCGGTATTGCCCCTGGTAGGGCTGCCAGTCGTCTCCGAGAAAGTCGATTCCCCGAATGCGAAACGGCCGCATGAGCAGGCCCGTTGCGGGCTGAAAATGGCGGGCTAAAAAGGTTTCGTCGATCTCCTCGACGACCGTGTAGAGACCTAAATACTCCTTGTCGTATTTGCCGGGGACGGTGATGGTGACCTCGGCGAAGGCCGTTCTCGGGGCCGGAACGCCTGCCGCCCGAAAGACCTCGTAAGCCACCGCCTCGCGTGCCTTCGAGGGGTCGAGGGGCATGGCGTGAAGCTGAACGGCAGACAGGCCGTCGAATTGCTGCTCACCGAACTTGTCGAAGGCGATCTTCAGCGGCCGCTTCACACCGCCCGCGGACACGAAGTATGTGACGTCGCCAGCGTACCGAACGCCGACTCGACGAAGAGTCGTGTCCTCGGCCGTGAAGTCGGCGGCTACCCACGGGAAATCCGTGCCGAAGAGGTTCCTTTCGCTGTCGCGTTTCTTTTCCTCGTTGCGCGGTGCCGGTTGCCTAGGGGGAGCAGCCCCAAAACCGCCCCCGAAACCGGCCGCCGCCGGCTGCATCGCGTCGAACTCCTCCGTGGGAATTTCAAGGTGGATCGACCAGACCTTAGTCGGTCCGAACGATGCATCCTGAGCGTCAGCCTCGCAACAAATCCCGGCATTCGCCAGCAGAAGAGCGAGGGCGAGCCCGCTCAAACGAGAGAATCGATCAGGCACGACCGCACCTCCTTAGGATGTCGGGCTAGACCCTCAGAGGCGAGGTCCAGACCCTACCCATTCAGTAACGGCTCGTCCTTGAAAGCCGCCGGAGGTTTTCTGTGTGCCCGGGCAACCGGCCGCGTGCTCGCCGGCAGGGGTTTGTCCGCGAGTGGTTGTGCCAAACCCGCTGCCGGGCGGTTCAGAGCCTTTACCAGAGACGCTGGCCGCGCAACACCAGCCCGTCAAAGGTGATGGCGTTGCTCGCGTTGACGTAGTTGCTGGTCTGGACAGCCTGGATGTAGTTGCTGGTGGTGACGCAGTTGAACCAGGCGGCGAAGTAGTAACCGCCCGCGAACTGCCAGCGGCCGTTGGGGCTGACCCAGCCCAGGCCCAATTCATACTCAAGAATGGGAACCGGGCGGAAGTTTTGCCAACTGTTGAATCCCTGCACGCCGGCAAGATTGTTCGCCTGCAGGTAGCTGGAGCGGAAGTTGCCCACCAGGATGTCGGCGAAGGCGTTGCCGTAGATATAGACGCCCCGGTTAGCGGCTTTGCGGGCGCCGAGCAGGCCGAGGCGGGCACCGGCGGCATCCATGCCGATGTTGCTGGTCACGCCCGTCATCGTGGGACCGATGACCTGAGTCTGGCGGAAAAGCTGCTGCAGGTTGGCGTAACGGGCACCGACAGCATAGTTGACGTACCAATTGCGTCCGCCCATCATCAGGCGGCGATAGTCGAGGTCGGCGAACTGAAAGCGAATGTTGAACCGCGAGAGCGAGGCCAGCCCGTCGGAGGCCGCGTTGCCGATTTGCGGCAGCGTGACCAGCGAGTGGTCGACCAGCGGCGGATTGACGAACTGCGAGCCGTTCGACTCGGCCTGGAAATACGTGTAAGCGGCGTAGATGCTCGAGCAACGATCGAGGGCGAAGGTCGCGCCAACACGGAAGCCGGGCGAGTAGGTCGGGCTGTTGGAGCTCACGGCGCCGAAAGGCACGGCCGTCGGGCCGATGCCGTTTTGCGGCTGGGCGTTCGCCACGTCGGCCCCGCGCGGCTTAAGGAACAAGGCTTCCAGAAAGACGCTGGTGCGGTGCGCCCAGAAGGGTTCGCAGCACTCCTGGCAGCAGCTCGTCGGGCAGCAGCCATTCGAGCAGCAGCTTTTGCCGTCGGCGGCGTCGGCCGGAGCCTGGGTCCCGTCGCCCTGATAGGTGAGGTTCGCGACCTGGTCTACGCCGAATCCCTGTGGGTCGGATTCGACGTATTGCGGTTGATACGGTTGGTCTCCAACTTCTACGAGATAGCCGTCGGCGGTCACGGCATACCGCTTCGCATAGCCCCCAGGGGCAACGTCGTTGCTGGCGGGGGATGCCGACTGGCTGATGCGCTGAATCGGTTGGACCTGCTGAGCGTACGCCGGCGCAACTGCGGCGAGAACAGCAAGAAGTAGGGTCGTCGTGATCCGCCTTTTCACGGCCGTAGTCCTCGTAAACGTTGTAGCGTGGGTGTGCAAATTGCGGCGGAAACGGGATATGCCGTTCTTTGGGCCGCCGTCAGTTCCATCGGCACCGCAGCGCCAATCGCCACAAGAGGGAGCCGCAAGCTCGTGAAACCATTACGATCGTCAAGAGTTCGCTGTCTTATGGCCGCCGGTCGTCGGCCACTCTAAGTCCTTTTGCCACGGGCAAAAAATCGTCTTGTCACGGGCAGAATTGCGGATGACGGCGGCGGAATAAGCAAATGGTTCGGCTGGTCCGAGCGGGGGCGATACGTCGGCGCACGGGGCCGAGGCCGTCTCGGTAATAGAATTGGCCTCGGCAAGAAAAGCCGGTGGCGGCGGGCGAAGAAGGCCGTCCTCGGCGACAGCCAGAAAGTTCTTGACGCTCTCGCCGCGCCCAACTACCGTGCCGCATTCCTGTTTCTTACCTCTTCAGGTCTGCTGTGCGAGTGCGGCGGCTCGCCAGTTGGCTCGAGTTCCCAACAACTGGAGTTGCCCAGCGTGAGAAAGTCGTCCTTTCGAGAGACCACCGGCTATACCTCATTGAAGAACCTGCGTCGGCAAGGTCGCTTGCGAAACCGCATGGAAGGTCTCGAAAACCGTGACATGCTTTCTGCGCTTCCGCTGCCCGATCACGTCGTCGTTGTGATTGAGGAGAACCATGACTACTCGCAGATCATCGGTTCCGCCAACGCCCCCTACGTCAACTCGTTGGCTCAACAGGGGGCCCTGATGACCGATTCCACCGCCGTCACGCATCCCAGCCAGCCGAACTACTTAGATCTGTTTTCCGGCTCGAACCAAGGGGTCACCGACGATAGCCTGCCGCCCGGATTGCCGTTCAGTACGCCGAACCTCGGCGCCGAGCTGCTGGCCAACGGTTTGAGTTTCGCGGGCTACTCAGAGTCGATGCCTTACGCCGGCTACACGGGCACCACCTATCCCCTCACGGGGGCCCAACTGTATGCGAGCAGGCACAATCCCTGGGTGGACTTCACTCCGCAGACTCCCGGCGGTGCCGTGGGGGCCAACCAAATGCCTCAGTCGGTCAACCAGCCGCTGCCCAGCTTCCCAAGCGACTTCTCCAAGCTGCCCACCGTCTCCTTCATCGTGCCCAACGTGCAGGACGACATGCACGACGGCACCGTGCAACAGGCCGACACCTGGTTGAAGAACCATCTGGACAGCTACGTGCAGTGGGCCAAAACCCATAACAGCCTGCTCGTCGTCACGTGGGACGAGAACGACACCTCGGCAGGCAATCACATCACGACCATGTTCGACGGCCAGATGGTCCAGCCGGGCCAATACAACGAGTCGATCAACCACTTCAACGTACTGCGCACCCTTGAGGACCTGTACAGCCTGCCTTACGCCGGCCAAAGCGCGAATGCCGCGCCGATCACCGATATCTGGTCGACAACCGCCCCGACGGCCTCGCAAAAATACGTCTCGGCAGTGTATCAAGACGTGCTCGCCCGCGGCCCCGATCTGGGCGGGTTGCTGTATTGGTCCAACTTGCTCGACAACGGCGATCCGGTCAGCAGCGTCGCTGAAGCGATTGCTCACAGTGATGAGTATTACGCCAATTTTGTGATCAAGCCCGACTATTTGAGGTTGCTCAATCGCGCGGCGGACGACTCGGGCGTGCAATATTGGACCAAACAGATGGATAACGGACTGACCGATCAGGAGCTCGAGGCCGGATTCGTCGCGTCGGACGAGTTCTTCAACAACGCCGGCGGCCGGAACGTCCCGTGGATTGATTCGATTTATCAACTCCTTTTGGGTCGGCCCGCCGACTCCGACGGCGAACAGTACTGGGATGGCCAATTGCAGGCCGGGCAAACCCGGGAGCAGGTGGCGCTGCGCATCGCCGAGAGCGCGGAGAACAACACGCAGCTCATCAACGCCGACTACCAGCACTACCTGAATCGACCTGCCGATGCCGGAGGCTTGGCCTATTGGTTGAGCCAGTTTGCTGCGGGCCAAACCAACGAAGACGTCATCGCCGGTTTCACCGGCTCCGATGAGTACTACGAGCAGCACACGGTCTAAGACCACGGCCGACAGCGATCGGCGATACGGCGGGATTGATTGCCTCCGGGGGGCGCCCGCAACGGATTGCCGGGACCAACCGGGCGGTGCTGCGTGCATGCCTCGTTTTGTCTTAGCCGCGGCCGCGGTGCTGCTGGCGAAACTGGGTTGGGGTGCCGCCGGTCGACTGACGAAAAACGATCGAAAGCTGGCGAGAATCGCTGAAGCCCGATCGCCGGGCGACGACCGACATCGGCAGGTCGGTGTCGACCAGCAGCATTTTGGCGCGTTCCAAGTGCGCTCGGCGGATCTCTTCCCAAATACCGCGATCGAGATATCGTCGAAAGCGCCGTTCCAGGGAGCGGCGCGAGACCGGAACCGCGGCCAGCAGATCGCGCACGTCGATCGGTTCGTGGGAGTGGTCGCGGATGTAGCGCACCGCGGCGGCGACATCGGCGTCGGGCAACGCCTGAATGTCGGACGACGCGCGAACCGCCAGCCGAACCGGCGCCAGCACCACCTGCTGCGAGGCGAGCCGCTCCCCTGCGATGAGTTGCTCGAGCATCCTCGCCGCTTCGTGGCCGATGCGTTCGCCCGGAAGCGCGACGCTGGACAGAGACGGGCGGGCAAGGTCGCACAATAGGTCGTCGTCATCAACGCCGACAATCGCCACCTCGTCGGGCACCCGCAACCCCAGGTGCCGACAGTACTCCGACAACTGCACCCCCTGGCTATCGTGGCTCGCCAGGAGCCCGACCGGTTTGGCGAGCGACGCCAGCCAGGCGAGCAGGGCGTCGTTCCAGCGCCACAGCCCCGTCGGGTCGCTCGGCTTCTGGAGGCGGTCGTGAAAGCCGGCCACCTCGTAACCGGCGCGGTTGATCTCGTCGCGAAACCCGGCTTCACGTCCCAGCGAAAAGGCGTGCTGCGGATAGCCGACGAAGGCGAACTGCCGCACTCCACGATCCAGCAGGTGCCGGGCCGCGAGATGCCCGATCGCCTCGTGGTCGACCACCACGCGTGGAAATCTCAGTTCCGGCAGCACGCCCGATACGTTCACAACCGGTCTCCGCAGCGGGCGCAGCGTCTTGGCCAACGAGTCGGTGAAAATATGGGCGATGAAGCCGTCTTGAACTTTCGCCAGCGGCGACTCCAGCGCGCGGCAGTCCGGGGCAATCGGCGTGAACACCCAATGCGGACGGTCTGCGGCAAACGCCTTCACACCGTGCAGAATGTCGCGATAAAAGCCCAGGCCATAGCCAAAGATCAGGCCGACGCGCACCAGCTGCCGTCCGTCCGCACGCAGCGATGTTTTCAGCGGCCGGGTGCTGCCCTCGTCCGACTCAGGCCGTCGATCGCGCTTGGCAGTGAACTTCAAACGTGTGGTCCTTCGCTTAGTGGGCCGCCCTCGTTGCCAAGCTCACGATCGTCAAAGCGTCTACGCTGCCTTCTAGCATAATGACGTCTGTCGTCAAGTGACAAAAGATTTACGCGATTTGACATGGCCGATTTTGGACAACGGGGCAGAATAGAAGCTGGATTTGGCAGCACCTACGATGGTTACCCGAATTTCCGATATGCAACTCCGCCACGGTTTCACGATCGGACTGCTGCTGTTCGCTGGGCTCGCTCGTGCGGCCGCGGCCGATGACGAGACCGCCAGCTTCTGCCGCGGCCTGAACCTGAACGGGCCGGCGGTTATCATCGACGGTCACCGATGGGAAGGACAAGACTCGCCGCATTACCGATGCGACGACATGGCCTTTGAAAACCAGCAAGTCGACCTGGTTCCACCCACGGATGAGGAGCGGGCGAAAATGATTCGCTCCAGCCGCTGGGGCGGCGGGCAGAACCGCGTCTCGCTCGTCGACCTTCCGCCGGGAACCTATTCCGTCTTTCTTTACGTCTGGGAAGACAACGACCCCGAAACGTTTACCGTCGCGCTGAACGGCCGTGTCGTGGCCGCGAACTACAACAGCGGCAGCACCGGGCACTGGGACAAGCTCGGCCCGTGGATCGCCGAGTGCCGCGACGGCTCGCTCACTCTTACCAGCCAGGGCGGCGCCGCCAACTTCTCTGGCGTCGAGATCTGGCGTGGCGAGTACGAGAGGCCGGACCCGCGGGAAGCCGATCCCGAGGCCGTCGCCTTTTTCGAGAAGCGGGTCCGGCCGGTTCTCGTCGAACACTGCTATCGGTGCCACAGCGCCGAGGCCGACGAGGTGCAAGGCGAGCTGTTCGTCGACTCGCGAAGCGGATTGCGCCGCGGCGGATACGGCGGGCCGGCCGTCGTGCCGGGCGCTCCAGACCAGAGCCTGCTGGTCAAAGCGGTGCGGTACAACAATCCCGACCTGCAGATGCCCCCCGACGCCCGACTGCCCGACGATAAGATCGCCGACCTGGAAGCGTGGATTAAGCGCGGCGCGGCGGATCCGCGCACCAAATCGGTGGCCCGCGTCAGCAAGAAGTTGCTTGACGTCGAGCAGGGCCGACGATTCTGGTCGCTGCAACCCATCGCGGATCCTGCGCTGCCCGACGTGGGCGACCACGACTGGCCGGCCAACGAGGTCGACCGCTTCGTCTTGGCGAAATTGTCCGAGCACAACCTGCGGCCACTCGGCGATGCCGACAAGCGCACGCTCATTCGCCGTGCCACCTACGATCTGACAGGCCTGCCGCCGACTCCTGAGGAAGTCGAGGCGTTCCTCGCCGACGATTCGCCGGACTCCTTCCGCCGCGTCGTCGATCGGCTGCTCGACTCGCCGCGCTACGGCGAGCGTTGGGGCCGCTATTGGCTCGACGTGGTGCGCTATGCCGACACCGCCGGCGACAATTCCGACTTTCCGATTCCGCAGATGTATCTCTATCGCGACTGGGTGATCGAGGCCTTCAACCGCGATCTGCCCTACGACGAGTTCATCCGCGAACAGCTCGCCGGCGACCTGATGCCGAGCGAAAGCGGCGAGCAGCGGCGACAGCGGACGATCGCCACCGGCTACGTCGCCAATGCCCGGCGGTTCGGCTCGCGCGTTGACGACTACCCGCAGCATCTGACCATTGAAGACACCATCGACAATCTCGGCCGGGCGTTTTTGGGCCTCACGCTGAACTGCGCCCGTTGTCACGATCACAAATTCGACCCGATCACGACCGAAGACTACTACGGCCTCTACGGCATCTTCCACAGCACGCGCTATCCGTGGCCCGGCATCGAGCTGGAGCAGAAGCAGCGAGATTTGGCGCCGCTTGTCTCGGCCGACGAGGCGAGGCGGGCCGCCGAGGCTCACAAGGCGCAGCAGGAGGAGCTTGACGCCGAAGTGCGGCGGCTGGAAAAGCAGCGGGATCAGGCGCCGAACAAAGAAGAAAAAGACAAGCTCAATGAGGAGGTCGAAAAGGCCCGCGACGCGGCCGCGAAGCACTCCAAGACTCTGCCCAGCGTGCCCTGGGCCTACTCCGTCGCGGAAGCGAGCAGGATCGAAAACGTCCGCGTGCAATACAAAGGCGACCCCAACAAAACGGGTCCGGAAGTGCCGCGCCGTTTTCCACTCGCCTTGGGCGGCTATGCGCTGCGGGCCGACGATCGTACCAGCGGCCGGATGAGTCTGGCCGGGTGGATCGCCGACGCCGACAACCCGCTCACGGCGCGCGTGATGGTCAACCGCATCTGGCAGTATCACTTCGGACAGGGAATCGTGCCCACGGCAAACGATTTCGGCAAGCAAGGCAAGCCACCCACGCACGCGGAACTGCTCGATTGGCTGGCCCGCCGTTTCATCGACTCCGGCTGGTCGATCAAGGCCATGCACCGGCTGATGATGCTCTCGCACACCTATCGGCTGGCGGCCGTAGAGGATCCCCCGGCCGCCGACCCGGCGAACGATCTCCTGTCGGGCTTCCGGCGGAGCCGGTTAGACGCCGAGTCGATCCGCGATGCGCTGCTATTTGTCTCCGGCAATCTCGACCTGTCCCCCGGCGGCGCGCATCCGTTCCCAGCGAGCGCCGAATGGAAGTTCACGCAGCACAATCCTTTCAAGGCCGTATATGAGACGAACCACCGCAGCGTCTACCTGATGACGCAGCGCATCCAGCGGCATCCTTACCTGGCGATTTTCGACGGCGCCGATCCGAGCTTCAGCACGCCCCGCCGGCTGTCGACCACCACACCGCTGCAGTCGCTCTACCTGCTGAACAACGAGCTGGTCGATAAGCAGGCCGAAGGCGTGGCCGGGCGATTGATGGAAGAGCGCGCGGACGACGCCGGTCGCGTCGAGCGGGCCTATCTGCTGCTGTTCGCGCGGCCGCCCACTCCGGATGAATCGGCGAAAGCCGCCAGCTTCTTCAAGCAGGCGCAGTCGGCGCTCGAACGCTCCGGCGCGCCGGCCGATCGGATCGCGCGGCTGGCGTGGCAAAGTTACGTGCGGTCGTTGTTTCTTTTGAACGAGTTTGTCTATGTCGACTAGCCAGCCTGCACTCCGTCACCAACCGACACGCCGCGATTGCATCCGCTCGCTGCTGGGCAGCTCGCTGCTTTTTCCCGGCCTTTTATCGGAATTGCTGGCCGGCGATGAGCCCTCGGCCGCCGAGCCCGCGGGACCGCTGGCGCCCAAGGCGCCGCATTTTCCGGCCAAGGCCAAGCGTGTAATCTTCGTCTTTTCGACCGGCGGCGTGTCGCACATGGACACGTTCGATTACAAGCCCGAACTGTTCAAGGCCGACGGCAAAAAGACGGGCATCGGCGGCGGGCTGTCGAACCAGCAGCGAGTGCTGCTCAAACCGCGTTGGGAGTTCAAGCCGGGCGGGCAATGCGGCACGCTCGTCAGCGATCTCTTTCCACACATTCGCGACGTGATGGACGACATCTGCCTTGTTCGCTCGATGAAGTCGGACGACAACGAGCACTATCAGGCGACGCTGGCGATCCACACCGGTTCGCTTTTCTTCTCGCGGCCCAGCCTCGGAGCCTGGGTCAGCTACGGATTGGGCACCGAAAACCAGAATCTGCCGTCGTTCATCGTGCTTGCGCCGCACTTACCGTATGCCGGCACGCAGGTTTACGCCAACGACTTTCTGCCGGCCTACCACCAGGGAACGCGCGTCGTGCCCGGCGGCGACCCAATCGCCAACCTGCGTCCCCGCACCCAACCGGCAGAGCTGCAAAGGCTTGAGCTTGATCTGGCCAGCGAGCTTAATCGCAAGCATCTGGCGGATCGCGCCGCCGCCTCCAATCTGGCCGCGCGGATGCACTCGTTTGAAACGGCCTTCCGCATGCAAACCGAGGCGCCAGAGGCCTTTGACCTATCGCAGGAACCCGACAGCACGCTGGCGCAGTACGGCCTTGAGCGCGGCCAGAGCGACAGCTTCGCCTGGCAATGTCTCATCGCCCGGCGACTGGCCCAACGGGGCGTGCGGTTCATCGAGCTGATCGACAGCGGTTCGTCGGGCAACTGGGATTCGCACGGCAACATGGCCGACCACGGCCCGCTGGCCAAGAAGATCGACCAGCCGATCGCGGCCCTGCTGAAGGATCTTAAGCGAGAAGGAATGCTCGATGAGACGCTGGTGGTGTGGACCACCGAGTTTGGCCGCACGCCGGGCGTCGATGGCGACCAGGGCCGCGGGCATCATAGCGCCTGCTTTTCTTCGTGGCTGGCGGGTGGCGGCGCGAAGGGGGGCACGGTTTATGGCGAGACCGACGAACTCGGGGCGACGGTCGTCAAAGACCGAGTTCATTTTCACGATTTTCACGCCACCATTCTGCACCTCTTGGGTTTCGACCATACGCGTCTCACGTATCGTCATGCCGGCCGCGACTATCGTCTGACGGATGTGCACGGGCGCGTCATAAAAGAGCTGACGTAGTCGGTGTTCGGGTGCCCCAGTCCACAGGTGATCGGAGCGCGTTGGACGTCGCACCTCGTGTCTTAACTACAGACCTACGGGGACCGGACGCGTCCCACTCGCTTGGCAGCAAGGACTGAGTTTTCGCCCGCTTTACGTTGTCGCCACCATTAGTTCTTCTGAATTGTTCGGTGGCCGAAGTCCATCCGTCCTGCCCGTGAAATAACGCTGCGCAAGGGCGGCGGCCGATACGTGTTGGACGTCGTGAAAGCCCGATTCGCGGGCCAGCGCGAGCATCTCGGTCGGCGTGAAGAAACTGATGAAGGGGGTTCCGCTCGCCCTCGCGCCTTCCGCCGCTCGCTCGATTCCGGGACGCACCTCGGGGTCCGCCAAATCGATCGGCAGCATGAACGACATGGTACATGCTGACGCCCGTCGAAGCCACAACGGCCGGTTGGCCGGTAGCGAAGCCGGCTTCGCCCAGCCGATGCCACAAGGACTCGCCCGCCTCGAAATCAACCGGCACGAATCGCAGCCACGGCGGGAGGCCGAAGCCGAGTTCGACGAGCCGCCGTTGCTTCCAGGCCTGAGGTCCGCGCCGGTCGACCTCGAAAACAAGGAGGCGCGAGGCGATTTCCGGCCTCCGCTGGGCGAAGGTGTCCAGTCCCGCTCCGAGAATCACGTATTGCCCGACGCCGCGGGCAACTTGTTCCGTGACCAGATCTTCGATGAAACGTGCGCGAGCCAGGATGGAGGCGCGGAAGGGCTTCGTGAAGGGGCTCATGTCCGGGCGGTCGCGCCATCCCTCGTCGGGAGCCGCCAGCTTCAGCCCGACCTTGTCTTCGAGCACGTGCGGCGGCCGGTCGGTTTCGACGTGCAGCGCTCGCCACAAGGCAACCCGCACCGCGGTGCTCTCTGGTGCCGCGACATGTTCGTTCTGGCTCATGGTTTCTCCCCCTCGATTTGCTCCGGCCGCCCTGGCGAAAGGTCCTTTCGCGACACGCCGCAACGCGTATCCCGGTTCCACTGCGATTCAGACGTAACCGCCGGCGGGGCGCGGATGAAAGGTTTATTGCCCCGTCGACAGCGTTTGATGTCGAGGCGGCCTTTGTCAAAGATCTCTCGTCACCTTTTCCAAGAAGGCCGCAGCCCGGCACGCTCAAAGGAACCGTTAATGCGTCGACGTGGTGCGTTGAGTTCCTCTTTGATCATGGCATCTTCTGCGAATTCAGTCGCTTCATCCGTGTTGATCCGCGTTCATCCGTGGCTATTCCAGAAGCTACCTCTGGATCGCGTCCAGTGCCCCTGCGATTGAGGTCTGCTATCCGCGTGCGAACAGTTCGCGCACCGGCTGCCCCTTGCCGTCTTCGGTGACGTAGAACGGCCTCTTCTCCACGATCAGGTTCGCCTTGGGCGAGATGCCCAGCGCCGTCAAGATCGTGGCGTGCAGGTCGGAAATCGACACGGGGTTCTTGGTCGTCAAGAGCGGACGCTCTTCGGCCGTTTCGCCGTAAAGAAAGCCTCGCCTCATTCCGCCGCCGAACAGCAGCACCGATCCCGAACCCGTGAAATGCCGGTGCAAGCCGTAGTGAACCGGCTCCTTCATGACGTCGGTTCGGGCCCGCGACTGGTCGCTGGCCGTGCTCCCCGGCACGCCCTCGATCATCATGTCGCGGCTGAACTCGCTCGCCAGAATCACCAGCGTGCGGTCGAGCAATCCGCGCTGTTCGAGGTCGAGGATGAGCTGGGCGACGGGCCGGTCGATTTGCTTCTTCATCTCGACCAGCGTGGCGTGGCCGTTTTCGTGCGTGTCCCAATGTAGGAAGGGGACGTATTCGGTCGTGACTTCGATAAACCTCGCCCCCGACTCGACCAGCCGCCGTGCCAGCAGACATCCCAAACCAAACCGGCCCATGTTGTATTTCTCGAAGCTTTCTCGCGGCTCTTTCGTCAGGTCGAAGGCGTCGCGATCTTTGGAGTTGAGCAGGCGATGGGCGTTGTCGATGGCCCGCAACATCGACTCCTGGTGGTAGTCGCTGGCGACTTCTTTCAGCGGACTCTGTTCGACCAGCTTGCGAAAGTGCCGCTCGCGGTTGGCGAAGCGGTCGGCCGTCATTCCCTTGGGCGGCTGCACCGCGGCGATCGCGTCGACGGGAAAAGGCAGGTTGAAGGGGCCAAACTCGGTCCCCAAAAAACCGGCCGTGGTGAACGCCTTCAGCTCTTCTGATTCACCGACTCCGTCGAGCCGTTGGCCGACGTTGATGAATGCCGGCACGGCCGGGTTGCGAGGGCCGAGGAGCCTGGCGATCCACGAGCCGATGTGCGGCGCGGCCACGGTTTGCGGCGGCACGTAGCCGGTGTGCCAGTGGTACTGGTGCCGCGAGTGCAGGATGTTGCCCAGGTCGGCCACGACGTGCGAGCGGATCAGCGTTGCCCGGTCCATCACGCCGGCGATGTTCTCTAGCCCCTCGCTAATCTTGACCTCATCGACGGCGGTGTCGATCGAGGGAAACGTGCAGAGGATGCGCTCCGACGGAACGCCGACCTCGAAAGGCGTGTATCGCTTCGGGTCGAACGTTTCAGGCGCAGCCATGCCGCCTGCCATCCAAAGCAGGATGCACGCGTCGGCCGTCGGCGGCGGGCCGACCGGCAGATCGTCGTCGGCGGCCGCTCCGGGCTCGCGGCAAGCCAGCGCCGCCAGGGTGGCGGCCGTCATGCCCTGCACGAACTCGCGACGGGAGAGTGAGCGATCGGCGGTCGAATCAGGTGACATCGTGCGTGTCCTATCGTATCAGTTGAAATTCCGGCAGCATGAACACGGCCCACAACAAGTCGGCCACGCCGTCGGGCGTCGCTGGCGAGCCGACCAGCTCGGTGGCCGTGGCCAGTTCGTCCGGCATCGGCGGGCGCGAGAGGGCCTGCGAATATACATAATTCACGATCTCTTTGGCGTCGGCCGCAGACTTGTCTTTCAGAACATTGGCGGCGCCGCGCTGGAGCATTTCGGCCAGGACGGAACCGTTCGACAAGTCGAGGGCCTGCAGCGTGGTGAGCACGTCTCCGCGAACGGTGACGACCTGCTCGCGGTTCGGCCGGCCCAGAGACCGCATCAGCTCATCGCAGAAGACGAGCGATGCCCGCACGAACTGACGCTCGTGCGGCGTTTCGGCCGGGAAAGACGGCAGCGGCACCAGCGCCACGGGCTTGTCCGGCGCCGTACCCGTGACCTGCCAGACGGCATCCATGAACTGCTCGGCCGTCATGCGCTTCGATTGCGGCCCGCGAAACACGTAGTCGTCGCCGCCGCTCTCACTTTCCACGACCGCGCATCGCGACTGGTAGGTGCGCGAGGTGAGAATGTGCTCCAGCAGCTTCTTCAGGTCGTAATGCTGTTCGACCAGGTAGGTGGCCAGATAGTCGAGCAAGTCTTCGCTCCAGGGACGGTTGGCCATCACGTCAACTGGGTGCACCAAGCCCCGCCCCATCAGCCGGTGCCAGAGGCGATTGACGATCGTGCGGGTGAAACGGCCGTTGTTAACGTCGGTGACCAGTCCCGCGAGCTGCTCCAAGCGGCCGGCCTTGGGAAGGGAGGGATCGATCTGGCCCAGCTCGGGCCAGAGAAAGTGGGGCGACGCCATGCGGCCCGTGGCCTTATCGCAACGATAGATCTCCAGCGGCCGATCGGCCACGATCGCCGCCAGGCCGTAGGCGTCGTCGAGCTTCCAGTCGTCGATGAAGCTATCGTGGCACGACGCGCACTTCATGTTGATGCCGAAGAAAACCAGCGACACGTTTTGCGAGAACTGAATCTCCGGCACCTGGCTGGCGTTGGTGCGGCCGCGCCATTTGATGCCGAAGGAAAAACCTTCTGAGTCTTCGTTCGGGCTGATCAGCTCGCGGACGAACTGGTCGTAGGGTTTGTTGTCGACCAGCGCCTGGTAGAGCCATTTCGAGATCTGCTTGCGTCCGCCGTCGATGTAGCCCGTGCCGCGGTAGTCGTTCCTCAGCAGATCGTTCCAGAACGTAAGCCAGTGATCGGCGTACGCCCGGCGGTCGTCGAGAAGCCCGCGGACGAATTGTTGTCGCTTGTCGGAAAAGCCGACCGCCAGGAAGGCCGCCCGTTCGCCAGGGGCCGGCAGCAGCCCGGTAACGTCGAGTGAAGCCCGCCGTGCAAAGCCGGCGTCGTCGAGCTCGGGCGGCCAGGCCAGCTTGTGTTCGTCGAGATACGCCGCCACGATCCGGTCGATCGGGTGGCTGGCGCCCTCACGCTCCGGCGGCAGTTCGACGCGTCGAAGTTTGAGCGGCGGCACGTAACGATCGGCGCCGGACGAGAACGAAAACCCCTCCTCCCAGGCGAGCCCCTGATCGATCCACGCCCTGAAGAGCTCGATCTCTTTGACGGCCAGCGGCGGCGCCTTGGCCGGCATGCGCTCGTCGGGGTCGCCGCTGGTCAGGCGTTTGATGAGCTCGCTGTCGGCCGCCCGTCCTGGCACAACGGCTTTCGACCGAAGCAGTTTTTCTCGCGTATCAAGCGACAGCGATCCCTCCGATTTCCCGTTCGTATGGCATTTGCCACAATGGGTCTTGATCAGCGGCGCGATCTCGTGGCTGAAGTCGATCGCCTTTTGCGGCTCCGCGGCGGTGAGCAGCGAAGCCAGCGAGACGGTAACACAGAGAGTCGAGAAGGGGAGTATCCAGCGCATGACCAAGACTCAGGGGACAACGGATGCGGTCTCCCACTTAAAGCTAGTCGCCCGAGCGATATCCGGCAACCCGCGCGGTCATCACTGGACATGTAGAGGAGGAGCCGAGATCCGTCGGTGGCCATCATCGGGCGGGACGATCGCCGGCAGCGGCAGCCACGGCACGAGAGAGGCCGTCTCTTTTGTGGCGGGCACCTGAACTGCGCTTTCGGGCACAAGCGCCCTGACGAGCTGAATCAGCGGCACGGCAGAAGACGGCGGCGCCGAGAGCATCGTCTCACGACGCTGATTCAGCATGATCGCTCCGGGTGGATTTGCGTCGGGAGACGCTTCCAAAAGCAACCCCTCTTCGCCGACGGTGAATTCGAGCGAGAGATCGCGATAGCGGTAGTTCTCGTCGCCGGTGAACGGTAACTGACCCGGAGGCGCGGCACCCGGCATGCATCCCAGCGACTCGACCACCGAAACGAGGAGCGAGCCGCCGACTTCGCCCGATTCGCTGAGGATCTGTCCGTTCGCTTCCACCAGACGGCCGTTTTTGATCTTCGCCCGCTCGATCGCCAGCGTCGCGCGGCCATTGAGCAGATGCGGAAAACGGCGCGTTACCAGCCGTTCAAAGTCAACGTTGGTCAAGACGCCGGCCAGGTCCCCCGACCAACCATCCGCCAATGCTTCGACGGTCAGCGATCCTTGAAAAGCAGCGTCGTCACCCAGGAGGTGCTTCAGACCGACCCAGGGAGCGAAGATCGAGGCGGGGAGCACGGCGCTCATTGTGTCCAGCTTGACGGCGGTGGCGCCATCGGCGTGCCTGCGAGTTACCGAGAAGGCGGGGGGCTCTCCGGCCTGCAGCTCAGGAAGACGAAACCGCAACGTGGCGATCGACTGTTCCGGCTCAGGTTCAATCCGCCCCTCAACGTCGTCGTACGTCTGGTCGCCCGCCGCCGAACGCAGGGTCACGCTGGTGGCAGCCATCCAGACCGCCTTTTCGCCCGGTATCTCCCGCGATAGTCGCCGCATCAAGAGACGCGCGAGCCTTTGAGCGTGCCCGGCCGCGACTTCGACTTCGTTCGGCTCCAGGATCAGTTTGCGGCCGGCGTGCATCACCCCCAGCGCGCGGCAGCGCAGAACTTGCTCGCCCGTCTCGGCATCGAGGAGCTCAAAACGCTCGTAAAGCGATAAGCCCGGTTGCGGATAACGGACGCGCTCAAAGCGCGCCTCCATGCCCAGCCACTGGCTCAGTTCCTGCTGACAGCGGGCGGCGTGTCCGGGAGACGTCAGGGTCATGGTCCACGCCAGGAGGCCCGTCGTCGGCATCGCGCAGAAGAGGCAGAAGCCGGCTTGGCAGATCCGCCGTCGCACTCGTTGATGGATCGCGAACACGAGCTAGTCCCTCCCTGGTCTAGCGAAAAGTGGTCTGGCGGAAAACCGTATGTTTGTGCGTAAGTGTCACCTTTTCGCGTGAACGAAAGGCGACGAACGCGGCATCGGCTCGGTCTACCTCTCGCGTGCCATTTCCTGAAACATTCTCCAGCGCCCCTGCATCTCCGCCAGGCTGTCGCCGCCGAACTTGTCGATGAGCGCGGCCGCGACCTCAAAGGCCACCACGTTCTCCACAATGACACCCGCGGCCGGCACGGCACACACGTCGCTTCGCTCGTAGGCGGCTGCTTCTGCCTCTTTCGTCGACAGGTTGATCGATTCCAGCGGTTTGCGGAGCGTACTGATCGGCTTCTTGGCCGCGCGGATCACCAGCGGCTGCCCGTTGGTCATGCCGGCCTCCAAACCGCCGGCGTTGTTCGTCGGACGACGGTAGCCGAGTGTGCTCGAGTCACGCTGACTTTCGTCGAACTGGATTGGGTCGTGGACTTGCGAGCCGCGCAACCGTGCTGCCTGAAATCCCATGCCGATCTCCACCCCTTTGATTGCTTGTACGGCCATTACGGCTTGCGCCAGGCGTCCGTCGAGCTTGCGATCCCATTGGGCGTGTGTCCCCAGCCCAAAGGGAAGCCCCTCAACCCGTACCTCAACCACGCCGCCGAGCGTGTCGCCGTCCTTTCCGCACTCATCGATCAGCGCCTTGAGCTTGCCGTCCTGCTCGGGGTCGAGCGTGTAGAGCTCACTCTTGTCGCGAAGACCCTTCTGCTCGGCCAGCGTCCCAGGTCTCGGCTCGATGCGCACTCCCCCCAATTCGACCGTATAGCCGAAGGCCGTGATGCCAAATTCCCGCAGAAGCTGCTTGGCCAGTGCGCCGGCCGCGACTCGCGCCGCCGTTTCGCGAGCGCTCGCCCGCTCCAGAATACCGCGGATCGAGCCGAGATACTTGATCGCGCCGGTCAGATCGCCGTGTCCGGGGCGAGGGCGCTCGAGATCGCCGAGCCGCTCCAGTTTGGCGTCCTTGTTGACGATCTCCAGCGCGATCGGGCTTCCCATCGAACGGCCCTGCCAGATGCCGCTTTTGATTTCGACGTGGTCGGTCTCGATGCGCTGACGCCCGCCGCGACCGTACCCCCCCTGACGGCGCCGCAATTCAACGTCGATCGAATCAGTGTCGATCGCCACGCCCGCCGGAAAGCCGTCAACCAGAGCCAGCAAGGCTTTTCCGTGCGATTCGCCGGCTGTCCAATAACGCAACATCGGGCGCGACAAGTGACGAGGGAACAAAAGAGAGCTTGCCACACGCTGGCAGGCAGATTTAGTTACAAATTTTACGCAGTTTACCGATTGGCTCCTAGGCGGCTTTCTTGTTGAGAAGTCGTGATTTGCCGATGCCCGCCTGGCCCGCTCGCGGCGATTGGATGGTTTTGACGTTCGGCAACTTCAGAACTTCACAAATCGAAACGCGCCCCGTTGACATGAGCCGTCCCAGATTCTAGGATCGTCGGTTCGCCCATAACCGGGCGGACTTAGTGACGATTAAGTTTTGACGACGAAGTTTTTGTTGGTCTACGAGGAGCGAGCGTGTCCGGGCATTCGAACGAAGTGATTCGCATCCGCATGGAGGCGTACGACCATTCCGTGCTGGATCAGAGCGCCGCCGAGATCGTCGATACGGCCAAGCGAACCGGTTCGGAAGTTCACGGCCCGATCCCCCTGCCGACCCGCATCGAACGCTACACGGTCCTTTCCAGTCCACATGTGGACAAGAAGGCCCGGCAGCAATTCGAGATCCGCACCCACAAGCGGTTGATTGATATCGTGCAGTCGACGGCCAAGACGATCGAGGCTTTGAACAAGCTGAGCTTGCCCGCGGGCGTCGACATCAAGATCAAAGCTTCGAGCCGTCACTAGCGGACGGAACTATCGGACGGAACGTCACGAGCGGACGAACCAGGTGTAGCCGTATGAAACGGACGCCGGGCGGGTAATTCGCGGTTTTTACCGCAAGATCCCGCTGGCAACTCGATCACAGGCGAAATAGCGATGGCGATTGGATTACTCGGCCGCAAGGTCGGGATGACTCAGGTATTTGACGACAAGGGGACGATGATCCCCGTAACGGTCATCCAGGCTGGCCCTTGTCATGTGTTGCAGCTTCGTACCCCCGAGCGGGACGGCTACGAGGCCGTTCAGTTGGGCTACGCCGATAAACCCCGGCGACTCGCCAGTCGCAGCCAGCGTGGTCATGTTGCCAAACTCGAAAGCAAGCGGGCTCGCCGCCGCACGACCGGCGGGGTGGAGTTGCCCGAACGGGCCAACTGCGAGCCCAAGCGCTTCGTTCGCGAGCTGCGTGAGCCGGGCGCGTCCTACACGATCGGCCAGGAGTTGTCCGTGGCCCTCTTCGACGGCGTAGCGGCCGTCGACGTGACTGGCGTTTCCAAGGGCCGCGGCACGTCGGGGGTTATCAAGCGCCACAAATTTCGCGGCCAGCGCGCCACCCACGGCGTGAAGAAGGTGCATCGCCACCCCGGTTCGACGGGCTGCAACACGTTTCCGCACCGCGTGTTCAAGGGCCGCCGCATGGCGGGCCGCTACGGCAACGAGCAAAGCACGATGCGGAACCTCAAGGTCGTGCGGGTGGACGCCGAAAACCATCTGTTGCTTGTGCGCGGGGCCGTACCCGGTCCGAACGGCGGCTACGTCGTCATTCGCCAGACGAACAAGATTTAGGGAACGGGCGAGATCTAGAAGACGGGTTACAAGTCATGGCCAGTTTGCCCATTTACGACCGCAGCGGAAAGCAAGTCGGGAGCTACGAGCTCGATCCGACGTCGCTCGCACCGCACATCAACAAGCAGTTGCTGCACGACGTCGTGGTAATGTATCAGTCGAACGCGCGGCTCGGTACGGCCAAGTCGAAAAGTCGCGGGGAGGTCGCCGGCACAACCAAGAAGATGTACCGGCAAAAGGGAACTGGCAACGCGCGGGCCGGTTCTCGGCGCAGCGGTATACGCCGCGGCGGCGGGCACATTTTCGCCAAGCGGCCGCGCGACTGGTCGTATCGGCTTCCTCGCAAGGCCCTGCAGACCGCAACCCGCATGGCGCTGGCCGCCAGAATCCGCGACGGTGAGGTTGTGGTGATCGACGAACTGAGCTTCGCCGCACCCAAGACCAAAGAAATGGCCGGAATTCTCAAGGCGCTTAAATGCGACCAGACGAGCCTGTTGGTGGCCACCGCCGCCTACGACGCAAACGTCTACAAGAGCGGCCGGAACATCGACAAGGTTTCGGTCTCGCCCGTCTCCGATTTGAACGCGTTGACCATTTTATCTCCGCGCAAGTTGCTGGTGACGAAGGCGGCGCTCGACGCAATCCGCCAGCGGGCCGAAGCCTCGGGACGCAAAACGCAACCGGCCGAAAGCTTATAAGGTGTGAACCATGAGCGCCGCAGCAGAAAACCAACCGACCGAGGACGCAGCCGCCGGCATGCGGATTCTCGATCCTCACCAGATCATCTATCGGCCGCTGGTGACCGAAAAGGGGATGCACCGTTCCACCCGGTACAACGCCTATTCGTTCGAAGTGAACCGCGCGGCCACGAAGGACGACATACGCCGAGCCGTCGAGTCGTTGTTCAACGTGAAGGTGGTCCACGTGCGGACGATCAACCGCAAAGGAAAGCCGCGCCGCACGCGCTTTCGTAGTGCCCACACCAAGGACTGGAAGAAGGCCATTGTAAAACTTAATCCGGAGCACCGGATCGATTTCTTCTAGTAGTTTGTTGCTGGGCTGGTAGTTCGTGCCTGGCTGGCCGAGCCCGCCAGGGCCCACCGACCCTTTGTAGTTGAGATAGAAAGAAAATGGGAATTCGTCGATACAAGCCGGTCACCCCAGGACGCCGTGGAGCGAGCGTCAGCGATTTCGCCGACTTGACGCCGGGCGCCAAGCCGGAAAAGACGCTGCTGGTGCCGAAGAAGCGCAAGGGTGGGCGCAACAACCAGGGGTGCATCACCGCCCGGCACCGTGGCGGCGGGCACAAGCGCGCTTACCGGCTGATCGACTTTCGCCGCAACAAGGACGGAGTTCCGGCTCGCGTCCATTCGATCGAGTACGATCCGAACCGCAGCGCGCGAATCGCCCTGTTGCACTACGTCGACGGGGAAAAGCGATACATCATCGCCCCCAACGGGCTGAAGGTGGGGGCCGAGTTGATGAGTGGCCCCGAGGCGCCGCCGGCGGTCGGGAACTGCCTGCCGCTGAAAAACATCCCGCTCGGTATGACGATCCACAACGTGGAGCTGCAACCAGGCCGCGGCGGCGTGCTTTGCCGTTCGGCTGGCACCAGCGCGGTGCTGGCCGCCCGCGACGCCAACTGGGCCCAGATCACGCTCCCCAGCGGCGAGATTCGCCGCGTGCCAGCCGCCTGCCGGGCGACAGTGGGCGCGACGGGCAACGCCGATCACATGAACATCGTGCTGGGCAAGGCGGGGCGCAAACGCTGGTTGGGGTGGCGGCCGCATGTCCGGGGTACGGCCATGAATCCGATCGACCATCCCCACGGCGGTGGTGAAGGTCGCACCAAGGGCGGGCGCCATCCGGTTAGCCCGACCGGAAAGCTGGCCAAGGGAGGACGCACCCGGAAACGACGCAAGCCATCGAATTCCGCCATCGTCCGCCGCCGTCGTTCACGCCGCTACGGACAGATCAAGATCGCCTAAAGCGCCCCGCTGCATTTCAACTATCAACCACCGTACTGACAATCGACACCTATGGGCCGCTCGCTAAAAAAAGGTCCCTTCATTAACCCCAAGTTGTTTTTGAAGGTGCAGAAGCTCAACGATTCGGGAAGCAAGGTGCCGGTCAAAACCTGGGCCCGTGCCTGCACGATCGTACCCGAATTCGTCGGCCACACGTTCATGGTTCACAACGGCAAGCTGCACGTGAAGGTTTTTGTGACCGAGGACATGGTGGGGCATAAGCTGGGCGAGTTCGCTCCGACTCGGACGTTTCGTGGACACGGCGGCAAAGGCGGGAAGAAATAACATGGCATACGAAGCAGTCCATCGATTTGCCCGGATCAGCGCCCGAAAGGTGCGTCCGATCGCCGATTTGATTCGCGGCAAGCACGCCGACGAGGCGCTCGACATCCTGCGTTACCAGCCGCAGCGGGGAGCGCGCTTGCTCGAAAAGGTGTTGAAGAGCGCCTTGGGCAATGCCGAGGATCGCCGGGCGCAGAATATCCAGAACCTGGTCGTCGTCGACGTGCGGATCGACGGTGGTCCGATGTTCAAGCGCATCCGACCGCGTGCCAGGGGCATGGCGTTCATGATCAAGAAGCGAATGAGCCACATCCGTGTGGCCGTCGACAATATCGAGTGGTAACTGAATTGAGTGTGCGTGATTGAGTGCAAGCCCTCCGAGGTGGTGCAACCGCGGGGCTCGCCTGGGTGACCAAGTCACGACGAAGAACGGATAACGGCTAACCGAGTACGGATAATCTGGAAGACCGCGAGTTAACGATCGCGGACAAACATGGGCCAAAAAGTACATCCCACCGGCTTCCGCACTGGCATCATGACCGGCTGGAAAAGCCGCTGGTACGCCTCCAAACAGGAGTTCAGCGAGCTTCTGCTGGAAGATTTCAAGCTGCGGCGGTTTATTAAGGACAAGTACCGCTTCGCCGGCATCCCGCGGATCGATATCGAGCGGACGCGCGACGAAGTGAAGGTGGTGCTGCACACGGCCCGGCCTGGCATCATCATCGGACGCAAGGGACAAGAGGTTGAACGTCTGCAGGCCGAGATGCAAAACCTGGTCGGGCGCAGGATCAACATCAAAATCGAGGAGATCAACCGGCCCGAAATCCAGGCGCAACTCGTCGCCGAAGATATCGCGGAGCAGCTCGCCAAGCGGGCCAGCTTCCGTCGCACGATGAAGCGAGCCATCGAGCAAACGATGGAGGCGGGTGCCAAAGGGATCAAAATCCAGTTGGCGGGCCGCCTAGGCGGATCGGAAATGGCGCGTCGTGAAAAGCAGATCGCGGGCGCCATGCCGCTTTCGACGTTGCGGGCCAAAATCGACTACGGATTTACCGAAGCCATGACCGCGCAGGGGCATATCGGGGTGCAGGTCTGGATCAACCAAGGCATGTATCAAGAGGAAGAAATCCATGGCGCTGATGCCCAAGAGGGTCAAGCACCGAAAAAGCCAAAGAGGACGTATAAGAGGTGACGCCACGCGCGGCAACCGCGTCGTGTTCGGTGATTTCGGCCTCCAAGCGATGCAGGCCGGCTGGATCAGCGCCAACACGATCGAGGCCGGGCGCATCAGCGCGCAGCAGTATCTGCGCACCGAGGGCCGGCTTTACATTCGTGTGTTCCCGCATAAGCCGATTACCTCGATTCCCCTGGAAACCCGCATGGGCAAGGGGAAGGGCGAACCGGAGTACTGGGCGGCCGTCGTCAAGCCGGGAACCATGCTGTATGAGATCTCGGGTGTCTCGGAAGAGGCCGCCCGGATCTGCTTCCGCCGGCTCGCGCACAAGATGCCGGTGCGAGTGCGGTTCATCCGGCGGCGGACCATGTAGCCGCGGCAGGGCGCAAGTCAACACCACAAACCTATTCCTATGACGAAAGCCATCGAATTGCGTGAGATGAGCGACGAGCAGTTGCAGCTTACGCTCAACGAAACGGCCGAGAACCTGTTTCGTCTGCGGATCAAGTCGCAGACGGAGCGGCTCGACGCGCCCAGCGAGCTGCGCAAGCAGCGCCGGCTCATTGCACGGATCAAGACGATACAAACCGAGCGAGTTCGGAAGGGGACGCGCTGATGCCAAAACGAGTTGAAATCGGAGTCGTCACCAGCGACAAGGCGCCGAAGAGCCGCCGCGTGGAGATTCCCCGCCTGGTGAAGCACAAAAAATACGGCAAGTACTTGCGGCGTCGGACGGTGTGCCACGTCCACGACGAGAAGGAAGAATCGCACGCCGGCGATACGGTTGAGATCGTCGAGTGCCCCCCCAAGTCGAGGCTCAAACGCTGGCAGTTAGTGAGGGTGGTCAAGAAGAGCCAGGCCGTCGACGTCGCCGCCCTGCGGGCGGCAAACCGCCGCAAGCGTGACGAAGAGGCGGCCCTCGAGCAACAAGGTGCCGGAACATGATCCAGATGCAGACTCGGCTGACGGTGGCCGACAACACAGGCGCCAAGGAAGTGATGTGCATCAAGGTGCTCGGTGGCAGCCGCCGGCGCACCGCCGGGCTGGGCGACGTAATCATCTGCAGCGTGAAGACGGTCATTCCCGGCAGCGACATCAAGAAGAAGGCCATCGTTCGCGGCGTGATCGTGCGTTGCAAGCAGCCCACGCGCCGCATCGACGGCAGCTATGTGCGGTTCGACAACAATGCGCTGGTCTTGATCGACAACGACGGCAACCCGCGAGGAACGCGCATTTTCGGGGCGGTGGCACGCGAGCTGCGCGAGAAGAACTTCATGAAGATCGTCAGTCTGGCGGCGGAGGTGGTGTGATGCACATACGAGCAGGCGATACGGTCAAAATCATTTGCGGCGACGACAAGGGCGTGACCGGCAAGGTCCTCACGATCGACCGGGAACTGGGCAAGCTCGTCGTCGAAGGGGTTAACCGCGTCTACAAGCACGTGCGGCGCAGCCAGCGAAACCCGCAGGGGGGCCGGCTGTCGAAAGAGATGCCCGTGCAGATTTCCAACGTCCTTCTGGTTTGTCCCTCATGCAACCAGGCGGCGCGCACCGGCAGCCGAGTGGCATCTGACGGCACCAAAGAACGGGTCTGCCGGAAATGCGGCAAGGCGACCGGCGCCTTGGGGCCAGCGCGGCCACGCCCGGCTGTGGTAAAGCAGTAGCAGTAGGTAACAGCGAGCAGGTGAATCAGCCTGCCCCGCGGACAGATAGATAACGTCGAACACCTGGCAAAACATCGCGGCGCGATCCGCCGCAGCATTCAAATTGTCCGAGAGAAGGTGGGCGGTGCCCGCCCTACGACCATGCCCCCACGTTTATTAGAACGCTACGAGAAGCAGGTTTTGCCGGCGCTCAAAGATAGCCTCGGCCGCAAGAACCACCTGTCGCTCCCACGCTTGGAGAAGATTGTCATCAACATGGGCGTCGGGAGTGCGATCTCCGAGAAGAAGCACATGGAAGAGGCAATCGGGGCCCTGACGCAGATCTCCGGTCAGAAGCCGCTGATTACCCGCAGCCGCAAGTCAATCGCAAATTTCCGTCTCCGGGAGGGAATGGAGATCGGCGCCAAAGTGACCTTGCGCGGCTCGCGGATGTACGAGTTTATGGACCGCCTGATTTCGGTCGCGTTGCCTCGCGTGCGCGACTTCCGCGGCTTGAGCCCGACCGCCTTCGACGGGCACGGCAACTACAGCCTTGGCCTCTCGGAGCAGTTGGTCTTTCCGGAGATCAACCCGGACAAGTACAGCCGCGTGCAAGGGATGAATATTACGTTTGTCACCTCAACCGACAGCAACGACGAAGCCCGGGAACTTTTGCGCGGGCTAGGCTTGCCGTTCAAGGTCGAGGAAACGAAGGGGGCCAAAGGCCGCGCCGCAGGTTGAGAAACAAAGGTCTTAGGTCTTGGATGTTAGGTCTTGGCAGAGAGTGCCAAACCGAAGACCCAAGGCCCCAAGACCTAAGACCCTAGAAGAAGTTTTTATGGCGAGTAAATCGAAGATTGCCAAGGCCAATCGCAAGCCAAAATTCTCGACGCGCCGTGAGTCGCGCTGCAAGCTTTGCGGTCGGCCTCGTGCCGTGTACCGAAAGTTTCGTATCTGCCGCATTTGCCTGCGTAAGCTGGCCGACAACGGCATGATCCCCGGTATGAAGAAGGCGAGCTGGTAGAAGGAAGAAACAGAACGATGATGACCGACCCTATCGCCGACATGTTGACCCGTATCCGCAACGCGGTGCGTGTCGAGCGGGCCAGCGTCGAAATGCCGTTATCGAAGGTCAAGCGCGGCATGGCCGAGGTGCTCAAACGCGAGGGCTATATCTGGGATTTCGAGGAGGTGGAGGCCAAGCCCAGCCCGCAGCTTCGCATTCACTTGAAATACGGTCCCAACGGGGAACGCGTGATCCGGCACATCAAGCGCGTCAGTAAGCCCGGCCGCCGGATTTATCGCGGCGCCGACAGCCTGCGGCCCGTTCTGAACGGGCTGGGGATTTCGATCATCAGCACCAGCCGCGGCGTGATCAGCGACCGTGAGGCGCGGCAGCGTCACCTGGGCGGCGAAGTGTTGTGTGAACTTTGGTAGAAGGCCAGTGCCCGTAGAAGGGCCGATGCTGGTAGAAAGGTCACTCGGATGTCGCGTATCGGAAAAAAGCCGGTTTTGATACCGAAGGGGGTCAAGGTCGGCGTCAGCGGAAACACCCTGACGGTGGAAGGGCCGCTCGGCAAACTGCAGTTGGGATTTCATCGCGAAGTGCGCGTTGCGGTCGACGAAGAGGGGAAGCAGGTTTCGGTCGAGCAAGGCGCCGAGTCGCGCCAGGCGAGTGCCTTGCAGGGGCTGAGCCGTGCCCTGATCCAGAACATGATGAAAGGGGTGACGGACGGGTACGAGAAGCGGCTGGAGATTGTGGGGGTAGGTTATCTCGCCGCGATCCAGGGGACGACCTTGCAGTTGCGCGTGGGATTTGCCAACGAGCTGCACGTGCCGATTCCCACCGGTTTGAAGGTGACCTGCCCCGATCAGACGCATATCGTTGTGAAAGGAACCGACAAGCAGCAGGTCGGCCAGTTTGCGGCGGCCGTTCGCGCCCTGCGCAAGCCCGAGCCCTACAAAGGCAAGGGAATCCGCTACGAAGGCGAGCAAGTACGGCGCAAGGCCGGCAAGGCGATGACGAAGTAGTAGAGAGGGCGTAAAGAAACACCATGAACCACGAAAAAACCATTGCCCGGCAGCGGCAGCGGCGAGGCTTTCGCGTTCGTAACCGGATCAAGCGAGATTCTACGCGGCCGCGCTTGAGCGTCTTTCGCAGCCACAAGCACATGTACGCCCAGATCATCGACGACGATGCGGGACGGACGCTGGTTTTCGCCAGCACGCGCGACAAGGACTTTTCGGGCGGCTACGGCGGCAACAAGGCGGCGGCCGAGACGATCGGCCGCGTGCTGGCCGAACGGGCGCTGGCGGCCGGCATCAAGGCGGTTTCCTTCGATCGCCGCGAGTACAAGTATCACGGGCGAATCGCCGCCCTGGCCGAGGCCGCCCGCCAGGCCGGTCTCGCCTTGTGACGCCGGGGCGTTAAACTAAACACGAAGCCGATTATCGAACCGAACTGCAAAAAAGACTTATGGCAACCGGCACTACAGGAAGTCGCGGGGACCTCATCGACAAGGTTGTGAAGATCCGGCGCTGCGCCGCCGTGGTGAAGGGCGGCCGGCGCTTCAGCTTCTCGGCCATGGTCGTGGTGGGAGACGGCAAGGGAAAGGTCGGCTGGGGTTACGGCAAGGCCAACGAGGTGCCGCCGGCGGTGGAAAAAGCGGTCAAGGACGGCACCCGGAACATGGTTGAACTGGCCCTCGACGGGCCGACCATCCCGCACACCGTCTACGGACAATTCGGCGCGGCCCAGGTAATTCTCGTTCCCGCGGCGCCCGGCACGGGTGTCAAGGCCGGATCGAGCGTCCGGGCCGTTTGCGAAGCGGCCGGCATCCACGATATTCTGACGAAGAGCTTTGGTTCGACCAACCCGGCCAACCTGGTCAAGGCCACGCTGAAGGCCTTGCTCAGCCTGAGGACAAAGCCGGAAGTCGAGCGCCTGCGGGGAGTGACACTGTAATGAACTTAAGCGACATCCATCGCGGAATCAAAAAGCACAAAAAGCGATTACGCATCGGGCGAGGCATCGGATCGGGCCGCGGCAAGACGGCCGGACGAGGCCACAAGGGGCAAGGTCAGCTCGCCGGCTGGACCGCACACCCGGCCTTCGAGGGCGGTCAGATGCCGCTCGTACGACGGGTGCCCAAGCGAGGCTTCCATAATCGTTGGGGCAAGACGATAAAAACGGTGAACGTCGGCGAGTTGGAGACTTGGTTCGACGCCGGTGCCGAGGTGACGATCGAGGCGCTCCGGGCGGCCGGTAGGATCAAAGGCCGGTTCGATTTGCTGAAGGTCCTGGGCGACGGCGAGTTGAAGAAGAAGCTGAAGGTTGCCGCTCACCGGTTCAGCGGCTCCGCCTTGGAGAAAATCAAGGCGGCCGGCGGCGAGGCCATCGTGTTGCCCGCTCCCGCGCCGGTGGAGAAGGGGAAGAAGCGGGCGAAGACGGCGAAGACATCGTAGGGGCCATTGGCCTTGCCGCCTGCCGATGAGAACGCAGGCGAGAAGCACGCCGTGACGAGGGGAAAAAGGGACACCAGGGGGAAGGCAAAAGAGGACGGACCGCTTTATGTGGGAAAAAATCCGCATTGTCTTCACCATCCCTGAGCTGCGCAGGAAGATCTTCCTGACGCTCGGCCTTTTGGCCATCTACCGGGTCGGTTTCTGGATACCGCTGCCGATCGTCGATCAGTCGAAGCAAGGGACGCTCTTTAAAGAGTCGGGTGGTTTTGGTGACATCCTGAAGAGCGTGGCCACCTTCAGCGCTTCGCGGCTCGACGAGGCGACGATCTTCGGTCTGGGGATCATGCCCTACATCTCCGCCTCGATTATTTTCCAACTCTTGGCCAGCGTCTGGAAGCCGCTGGAAGAGCTGCAAAAGGAAGGGGAGAGCGGACGCAAGAAGATCAACGAATACACTCGTTACGCGACCGTCGTGCTCTGCCTTTTCCAAAGCTGGTTCTATATCCGCTTCCTGGTAAGCAACGACATGATCGAGCAGTCGTTCCTCGTCAACGACGCCCTGCCGATCTCCTGGACCATCGTGTCGGTGATGGTGATGACCGCGGGCACGATTTTTCTCATGTGGCTCGGCGAGCAGATCGACGAGTTCGGCATCGGCAACGGCATCAGCCTCTTGATCATGGCGGGTATTCTCGCCCGCATGCCCAAGGCGGGCATCGACCTTTTGCGGCCGATTTTCCGCGGCGAACTCCAGCTCGAGGCGGCTCCTGGCGAAATGGGGGTCGCCAAGCTGATCGTGCTTGCCTCGCTGTTCGTGGCCGTCGTGTTCGGCGTGGTGTTTATCACCCAGGGGCAGCGACGAATTCCCATGCAGAGCGCCAAACACGTTCGCGGGAGGCGCGTTTACGGCGGTGGCACGCGTCAGTATCTGCCGCTGCGCGTCAACCAGGCCGGCGTGATGCCGATTATTTTCGCCAGCAGCCTGCTGATGTTCCCCGGCTTGGGCTTCGACTTGCTCGCCCGAGCCCTGCCAACCGACGCTGTTAAATATCCGATCGCGGCGCCGTTAGGCCAGTTCTGCTCCGAGGCGCGCAGCGCGCTGATGACCCCGTCGGCCTACACGCACAACGTGCTGTACGTCGTCTTGATCTATTTCTTCTGCTATTTCTGGACGGCCATCACCTTCAATCCGAAGGACATGTCCGAGAACCTGAAGAACTTCGGCTCCTTCATCCCCGGCTACCGCCCCGGCAAACGGACGGCCGACTACCTGGAGAAGGTGATGGTCCGCATCACTTACGTGGGCGCCGGCTTCCTGGCGGTGGTGGCCATTATGCCAACCTTGGTCTCGCAGTCCGCAGAAATCGAATACAATTTGGCAAGTTTCTACGGCGGTACGGGTTTGTTGATTGCGGTAAGCGTGGCTTTCGACCTGGTACAGAAGATCGACAGCCATCTGGTGATGCGCAACTACAAGGGGCTTTTGGAGTAGGCTAGACGAACAAACCGTCGCGAGTACGGTAAAGTAAGAGTGGGCCGGCGGCGCCACAGCGGCGGGGTGACCGATGCGCATTATTCTCATTGGTCCCCCCGGGGCCGGCAAAGGTACGCAGGCTCAGCGGCTGGTGGAGCACTACGGCATCGTCCATCTCTCGACCGGCGAGATGCTGCGGCAAGCGGTTCGCGAGCAAACCGACAGCGGTCGCGAGGCAGCCGCCTATATGGACGCCGGCCAGCTCGTACCGGATGAGATCATCTTCAAGCTGGTCGACGAGCGGTTGCATCGAGAGCAGCACGCCAAGGGCGTGTTGTTCGACGGTTTCCCTCGAAACCTGGCCCAAGCTCGCACGCTCGACCGGACCGGGCCGCCGCTGGACGCGACGATAGAATTGAGCGTCCCCGATGCCGAAGTGATCCGCCGCTTGTCGGGCCGCAGGCGCACCGATGATGAGCCGGCCGTGATTGGCGAGCGGCTGAAAACCTTTCGCAACGCCACGCGGCCGCTGCTCGAGTATTATCGTGAAAAGGGCCTGCTGCGCAGCATCGATGGAATGGGCACGCCGGAGCAGGTCTTCGAGCGGATCAGAGCGGTCTTGGACGGCCCCGCTCGTCCGGCAAGGCAGGAGTGAGCGCCGAGTGCTGAACCTTCGATCTCCCCGTGAAATCGCCCTGATGCGTCGCGCCGGTCTGCTGGTGTGGCAGGCGCACCAGATTGCGCGCGAGCTGGTGCGTCCCGGCGCCACGACGGCGGAGATTGACCAAGCGATCGAGCGCTTCTTCGCTGAGCACGGCGCCATTCCCTTGTTCAAGGGGGTCAAGGGGAAGGTGCCTTTTCCGGCGGTCACCTGCATTTCCATCAACGAAGAAGTCGTGCACGGCATCCCCGGACCTCGCCGGCTGGTGGAGGGAGACGTCGTGAGCATCGACACCGGCTGCAAGCTCGACGGCTGGTGCGGCGACGCGGCCGTGACGCGGCCGGTCGGACGCATCCGTCCCGAAGTTCAGCGGCTGCTCGACGTGACCAAGGGCACCCTCGACCTGGCGATCGACCTGATGAAGGTCAAGACCCGCTGGAGCCAGGTGGCGTCCGAGATGGAGGAGTACGTGCACGAGGCCGGTTTCTACGTGGTGGAAACGTTTGTCGGCCACGGTATCGGCCGAGAGATGCACGAGGAACCGCAAGTTCCGAACTTCTGCAGCAAGCAATTGAAAAAGAGCGGCGACTTCGATTTGCGGCCCGGACTGGTGATCGCCATCGAACCGATGGTGAACATGGGCACGAGCAAGGTCAAGGGAATGCCCGATCACTGGACCCAGGTGACCAAAGACGGCAAGCCGAGCGCTCACTTCGAGCACACCGTGGCGGTGACGAAAGACGGCCCCGTGCGCCTCACGGCAGGTCCAGACGGCGAGGACGTTTAGTTCCGCGCCAGTTCCGGAGAGTTCCACACGCATCCTCGTTTAACCGGAGCATACGATGCGGAGCTCCCGAACTGGAGCTGCAGAACGCCCGCGGTTAAATTCTCGTCATTTTGCCAGCCCCTGTCACGCCGGCTCTTCACGATGACGATAAAGGACACCGGCGAATTGACGCCCATCGCGACGCTGCCCGCCGGGACAGCAGCCGTCCTTACACGTCGATCAAACCGTGTCCAAGGAGGCTTTATGTCCATCCAGAACGTCTCGTCTTCGACGGCCGCACTCAACGCCCAGTTGCTCCAACAGCAACAACAATCGGGCGATTCCGACTTCAGCAACGCGAGCCTGCCGCAGCTTACGAGCAGTCAGGTGCAAGGCTTGCAACAAGCCCTGCAAAACGACTTGCAGCAGGCGTTCACCGCTGGCACGGGAAGTTCGACTAGCGGCAGCGTCCAGACGCAGCTCGACAACAGCGTCTCCAACACGCTCTCGCAGGCTGGCTTCTCGCAGAATCAAATTCAGAGCATCCTCGACAAGATCAACCACGGATTTACGGGCACCGGCCGCGGCGGACGAGGACACGGCGCACACCACGCCCGCCAGGTGATCAACAGCCTGATCCAGACGCTGGCGAACAACGGGTCGAGCGCTTCGACGACAACGTCCGGCTCGACGAGTTCGACGGCGACGACGTCGGTTTTGACCAGCGCGGTCAACGACAGCCAATCGACAACCGCCGGGCAATCCATCGACGTGACGGCCTGAGGAGAACTCGCTTTGCGAGGTTCTTTCCGTGATGCCTGCGCCGATCATCACGTGAGGACGCTATCTCCCTGGATCGTGCAGCCGTTCGTAACGACGCAGTTCCGGCCATAGCCAGGCGGTCGCCAGCACCACCAGGATCGTGCCGATGCCGCCGGACACGACCGAGATCGCGGGCGTGAAGAGCTGCGCGACGAGGCCCGATTCAAAAGCGCCCAGTTCGTTGGAGGCGCCGATGAACACGCTGTTGATGGCCGAGACGCGGCCGCGCATCTCGTCCGGGGTCAGAAGCTGCACCAGCGTATGCCGGATGACGACACTCACGATGTCGAACGCGCCCGTCAGAAAGAGCATCAACAGCGAAAGAGCGTACGAGTGCGAAATGCCGAAAACGATCGTGGCGGCGCCGAAGCCGGCCACGGCCCAGAGCAGCGTCTTGCCCGCGTGAGTCAGTGGTGGCCGGTGGGCCAGCACAAACGACAGGACCAGCGCCCCTGCGGCCGGCATCGTGCGCAGCCAACCGAGGCCCCGGGCGCCGACGTGCAGGATGTCCTCGGCGTAGACGGGCAACAGGGCCACGGCCCCGCCCAGGAGCACGGCGAACATGTCGAGCGTGATTGCTGCCAGAATGATCTTGTTGCGCCGTACGAAGCCGAAACCGGCCAGCAATGCCCGGCCGGTTGAACTCGCGGTCGCGGAAGCGTGCCGGGGGACGTGAACCAACGCCAGCAGCAGGAAGAACGTCAGGGTTGCGCTGGCGTCGATCAGGTAGACCGGCCAAGCCATTTTCGTGTAGCCGATGATCTGTCCGCCCGCGGCCGGGCCGAGAATGGCGGCGACCTGCAAGCCGCTCATGTTCCAGGTGACGGCGTTGCTGAAGGCTTCGCGCGGAACGATGTGCGGCAGCAGCGAAGCCTTGGCGGGCTGCAAAAAGGCCCTGGCGGCGCCGCTCAACAGCAGCGCCAAGTACATGCCCGCGATATCGCCCTCGGTGAGCGACACCCAGGCCAGCACAAGCGAGCAGGTCGCCAGCAGCAGCATCGCCACCATCACGATCGCCTTGCGGTGCGACCGGTCGGCTTCGTGTCCGGCTGGCACCGTCAGGCTGATGACCGGCAGGAACTGCACCAGCCCCACGAGGCCCAGGGCCAGCGGCGAATGGGTACGCTCGTAGATCTCCCACTGCACGGCCACCGTCTGCATCTGCATGCCGAAAATGGCCAAAACGTTGCCGACCAGGTAGAACCGAAAGCTCTTGAGCCGCAGCGCCGCGTATGGATCGTGCGGCGCGGCGACGGACGCTGAGTCTGGCTCACTCGCGATGCTTTGCTCCTGGCTCATCTGGTTGAGGGTTACGGGGCGCTTCGAGCCTGTGCGGCTGGACGCCGTTCTCTCCTCGCTCGCCTCTCGCGCTTCGGGTTCGTGTTGGCCCCGCGGCTCGGAGTAACATCGCAACGGCCGGCGAGCCAGTCGGCCATTTTCCGCTGCTTGGCCGACCCAACGCAAGGGCATTTTGCCTGAACCCTCGGTCGATCCGCTTCGCCCATTTCGTTGGTTCGCGATGATGTCAACGGGAATGGCGGCGAGAAATGCCAAGAGCTCGCGTTACCTCACGTCGGGGATACCGGGGTGATCGGCGGGCCGCGGGCCGGGAGCGGGCCAGAAGAATCGGCGGTCGGCTTCGGAGATCAAGACGTCGTTGATGCTCGCCTCACGGCGTCGCATCAGGCCGTGCTCGTCGAACTCCCACTGTTCGTTGCCGTAGCTGCGGTGCCACTGGCCGCGGTTGTCGTGCCATTCGTACTGAAAGCGGACTGCAATCCGATTATCCGTGAATGCCCACAAGGCCTTGACCAGGCGGTAATCAAGTTCCCGGTCCCATTTGCCGGCGAGAAAGGCGCGAATCTGATCTCGCCCGACGAGAAACTCACTCCGGTTGCGCCACACCGAGTCCTCGGTGTAAGCCAACGACACCCGCTGGGGATCGCGAGAGTTCCAGGCATCCTCAGCGAGCCGGACCTTTCGTGTGGCTGTTTCCAGCGTGAACGGAGGGGCAAGCACGGGCGCCGATTTGGTTTCAGAAAGGTTCGCGGTCATGACTCCTCCTAGAGAAGGGGCGGCCACGGCTGCCCACGTCGGGCCGCGTTGGGCGGTTGTGTTCTGCCATCATAGAGCTAAGCGTCGCGGGTGCGCAGCCAGCACGCGAAACGTCGTCCTCCTTTCGAATGCTCCCAGCCGCCGCCGAATAGACGGGTGGGGAATTGCTTCTGGCCGTAGTTCGCCGCGGGCCGGCGTTGCACACCTCTTACGCTTAATAAGTCGACACCCAAGACGATTGCTCCCACGAGATTGCCGAAAGGTTTGCATCTTGCCTGCGTATCAGGGGAAACCGCCGGGCGGCAGGGCGCGAACGCATTGGCGGTAGCTGCATCCGTCGACCGAGGAGCACGTTAAGAGTCGCCCGCACGCTTGACAGCAAGTTCTACCACCCAAACCATGAGGCATACGTGTCGATCAAGGCATGAACCAAGGGTGTCAAGATGAAGCTGAGAATCAAAGGGAATTCGGTCCGCCTGCGGCTGGATCGCAAGGATTTGGCGGAACTGCTCGACGCTGGCCGCGTCGACGACGGACTGCGGCTTGGGCAGGCGCGAGCCTTTACCTATTCGATCGTCCTGGGCGAGGCCCAGCCCGGCCGGCCGCGCGTCGACTACCTGGCGGGCAATCTCGTGATCACGATTCACCGCGACGACGTCGTGGGCTGGCAAGCGCGCGATCTCGTCGGGTTTGAACATCTACAGCCGGTGGAAGGGGGCGTGGTCCGCGTGATCGTGGAGAAAGACTTCGCGTGCATCGATCGGCCGGCCGGCCAAGAGCCCGACGATGCCTGGGCGTTTCCCAATCCATCCACGGCCTGTTAGGCCGATTCCGAAGGAGAGAGAAGGGCCTGCCCGGCATGCCCCTATTTACCAATTTTCGCGCCGGTCAAGACGCCGGCCTTTTCGACTGGTACACGGGGCTCGTCGGCCTGTTTGCGGTGACGGCCCTGGCGAGCCACGGCGCGCTTTATCTGGTTTGGAGGACGGCCGGAGAGGTTCACTCACGAAGCCTGGCGATCGCGGGAAAGCTCTGGCGCGGGGTCGGCCTGCTGTGGACAATAACCACAATCGCTACCGCCTCCGTACACGCGGACGTGTTCACCAACCTGCTGGCTCGTCTCTGGTCACTCGCCTGCGCGCTCGTTTCGATCGGAGGCTTCTGTCTGATTCTTGTCTGTCTGAAGCGGCGGCGCGAGCTGGAAGCATTCCTCTGCTCGTGCGCGTTTTTACTGGGGTTGATGGGCGCCACGATGATCGGGATCTACCCACACTGGCTGCGCTCGACGATTGATCCGGCCTACAGCCTTACGGCGGCCAACCCGGTGGCTGCGTCGTACGGTCTCGAGCAGGGGCTCATCTGGTGGACGGCCGGGACCGTCCTGACCGTGGGTTATTTCTTCTTCCTTTACCGCTCGCTGCGTGCCAAAGTCGAACCCGACAAGACAACAAGGTACACGACGACAGGCGTCTTCCTCGCAATCGTAAGCAAGGTGCTTCATGACTCTTCACCATCCAGGCATCAACACGGTGCCGATCGCGTCGGTTACCGCCTCGATCGCGACGGCCGATCTGGACGAAGTCTCCGTCGAGGAACCACTGCAAATCTGCGTCCAGATCGCCGGCAGCGCGAGCCGCGATCGTCGATCGATCGCGGTGACAATGCGGACGCCGGGCGCGGACGCCGAGTTGGCCGCGGGTTTTTGTTCACGGAGGGCATCGTGCGCCGCAAGGAGGACATCATTCAGCTTCGCCGCACGTCGGCCAACGAGGTCGTCGTCTCGCTGGTGTCCACGGTCGCGGGGGAGTTCTCGCGGCTCGAGCGGCAGTCGTTCATCTCCTCGAGCTGCGGAGTTTGCGGTAAGCGATCGATCGCTTCGGTCTTCGCTCGCCGCGCGTTCGTTGCCGCGGGCGATAAGCCGCACATTGAACCCACGGAGATCGTGGCATGGGCGACGGACCGGCGGCCGAGGCGCTGCTGCCGCGTCCCCGCAACCTGACCGCGGCAAGTTTTACGGATCGCGCCTTGTCGGAAACGCTGTGGACCGGCAAGCCCGGTTCGTCGATGCCGCCATGGAACGAACTGGCGGCCTCTGACTTAAGGGCACTGGTGAGTTTCGTTCATTCTCTCGGCCCGGCCGCGCCGCTCACGAAGAATTCTCGGCTGAACATCGCGAAGAGGCCGCAAAACTCTACGGGGTCCATTGTGCCGTCTGTCATGGTTCAACCGGTGCCGGAAACGGCCCGGCGCCGGGCGACTGACGCCGGCCCCCACGAGTTCTTTGGCCGTGCAACCATCTGAGAAGTACGCGGAGCAGGTTTTGGCAAACGGTATTCTCGGAACGCCATGCCGAAATGGGACCGGAAGTTAACCTCAGAGCAACGGCGGCTGCTCGCCCTTTACATTCGCTCGTTCTACGAACCCGGAGGCGAATCGCATGGCAGTTAACCTGATCGTCATCACGGTCACGTTTCTGCTCATGGGCTTCATCGTCGTTTGGCTCGGGTGGCCCTCCTGCCGGCCCGGGTTGGAAGCTCCCAAGTTTCCCCCCGCGAGATGGGACGAGGCGCCGGCGACGAGCCGCCGCTCCCTCTGCTCAGGCAACCTCGCAAGCGATCCGGGGCCAGCGCCACGCCCTGTGCGGGATCGCAATTTATGAGCGTTTGTGCACACGAGTTTCAGGGACGATACGGCAAAAATAGAGCGGATAATTGAGAATTCCATAACTTTTATCCAGGCCTCCTGAATCCCTAAACCCGGGCAAAGACGGGATAAATCGAACGTCGGCCGGCCTTGCCGGTCGACCCCTCAGAATATGATGGCACCCGACTTGCGAGGTCTAGGTATCGACAAGAGCGAAGATTGGGTCCCGGGGCAAACAGAGCCGGTGGTTGCGGCAGGGGAAGGAGGACACCGTGATCGAGCAGGAATACTTCACCTTCGCCAAGGCGTTTCAGGCGGAGCATCGTGAGTTGGGCAGTCTGTTGCAGCGGTTGCGGCGTGCCTTGGGCAACGGCCGGCCCTGGTCGGCGAGCGCGGCACGCGACGCGAGTCGAGCCATCGAGGAGTTGCAGACTCATCTGCGCCACCACTTTGCCCAGGAAGAGGAAGGGGGCTATCTGGAGCAGGCACTGGTGGCGGCGCCGCGGTTCAGCGGCCAGGCGACCGAGTTGTTACAACAACATCCTGTCATGGTGGCGCAAGTGGCTGAGGCGGTGCGTACTGCTCGGCGAGCAACCTCAGACTCGACAGCATGGCCCGTGCTGAAGGAGCAAGTCAAGAAGCTTCTTGGGTCGCTTGTTGCGCACGAGAAGGCCGAAAACGCCATCGTGCAGCAAGCGTTCAACACGGGCGTCGAGTCTTAAGGTCTCGCCGGGCGCGGGGCGTCGGCTCAATCTCCAAAGCCCTGAGGGTGCTCTGCGTGCCATCGCCAGGCGGTGGCAACAATCGCGTCGAGTTCGACGAATTTCGGCTCCCAATCGAGGATAGATCGCGCACGTCGTGAATCGGCCACGAGTGCCGGGGGATCGCCGGGGCGGCGCGGCCCGACTTCGGTCGCTATAGCGCGTCCCGTGACGCGCCGGCACGAATCAATCACCTCGCGAACGCTGTGTCCTTCCCCCGTACCGAGATTAAGCTTCAGTCCTTCGCCCGGCACAAGGCGCGCGAGCGCCTGGGCGTGGGCCGAAGCAAGGTCGTCGACGTGGATGTAGTCGCGAATGCAGGTGCCGTCGGGGGTGGGATAATCGTCGCCGAAGACCGCAATGTGCGTCCGCTGGCCCAGCGCGACTTGGAGCACGATCGGAATCAGATGCGATTCGGGGGAATGGTCCTCGCCCAGGTCGCCCCGCGGACTCGCCCCCGCCGCGTTGAAATAGCGCAGCGCAGCGTAGCCAAAACCGTAGGCTCGGGCGTAGTCGGCCAGGGCCTGCTCGACGACGAGCTTGGTGAAACCGTATGGATTGATTGGCCTCTGCGGCTCATCCTCACTGATGGGCACCTTTTCCGGGACGCCGTAAGTCGCGGTCGTGCTGGAGAAGACGATTTTGTCAACTTTTGAGGCCCGCATCGCATCCAAAAGCGACAGGCTGCCGACGACGTTGTTGGCGTAGTACTTCGCCGGATCGCTTACCGATTCGCCCACTAAGGCAAAAGCCGCAAAGTGCATTACGGCTTCGATGCGCAACTCGGTCATCAGCGCCGTCAGTTTGGCCCGATCGTGCAAATCGCCGACGATCAGGCGGCCGGGCAGCGCAGCCGAGCGATGCCCCTGGCTGAGATTGTCGTAGACCCAGATCTCGTGGCCCGCCAGTTCAAGAAACCGCGCGGCATGGCTGCCCACATAGCCGGCGCCCCCCGTCACCAGGATTCTCACGACAAACCCTTCCTCAAATGCGCTACAACCGGACTGCCGAATCTTAGCACATTTTGGATTCGGGCGACGCCGGACATGAGCGAGGATCAAACAAGAATTACCTCCGCGTTTGCTGCCAGGGGCGAGCGGCACTCGTCGGCGTCCCGGTAAGTCCTTCGCTAATTGCGGGTGTGCCGTCACGCGTGGTTCGTTGCACCACCGGGAGGCTCACGCCTCCCGCTCGCCGCGTGATTTGCGGAAGTTTTCCCTTCGTTCCGCCGCCGAGACCACGAAGTTTACGCAGGATAAAGGGGGCAAGTCGAGTTTTGGCTTTCGCCGTTCGATCTTGGATTAGAGGGCTTCATCTCGTTCGTCCAAGCCGCTCACGCGAAGTAAAGCAAACCAAATTCGCTGTTCCCTAGTCTCCAAAATGCCTCGAAAAACTACCGTCGTCGCCAAGCCGAGCACCGCAGCCCCGCCCGAGCACCCGTGGGTGACCGCTTTTGCCGACTACCTGAGAAGCGAATGTCATCTGGCCGACAACACGGTGATCGCCTACCGCCGGGACTTGAAGCGCTTTTACCAGTGGCTGGCCGGACGAAAAATCCCCGAGCTCACGGTGCAGCAACTGGCCGACTACGCCGGATGGCTGCACGCTCAGAAGCTGGCACCAGCCAGCCTGGGCCGACACCTGGTGTCGCTCAAGCTCTTCTTCCGCTACCTGCAGTTGGAAGGGGTTCTGAAAGACAACCACGTCGAGCTCCTCGGCAGCCAGAAGCTGTGGCAGCGCATGCCCAAAGTGCTGCCGCCAGAAGTAATCGACCGCATGCTGTCGGCCCCCCGCGCCAGCGACCCCTGCTGGCGGCGCGACCGGGCGATGCTGGAACTGCTCTACGCCACGGGTTGCCGGGCGTCGGAGCTTTCGACGCTGAAAGTCCGTGACGCACACCTCGATGAGGGCTACTGCCTCTGCCACGGCAAAGGAGACAAAGAGCGGCTCGTGCCGCTGGGCCAGCGGGCCATCGCGGCGGTCAAAGACTATCTCGAGCACGAGCGGCCCCTGCTGGCGGCCCGATCGGAGACCCCGCCGACCTGGCTTCTGCTCTCACGACGCGGAATGCGGCTGCGGCGGGAACGCATCTGGGAGCTGATCAAGGAATACGCGCGTCGGGCGGGCGCGCCCGAAAGCGTCAGCCCCCACACCCTGCGGCACAGCTTCGCCACGCATCTGTTAACCGGCGGCGCGGACCTACGGCAAGTGCAGGAGATGCTCGGCCACGCCAGCATCGCGACCACGCAGATCTATACGCACGTCGATCCGGCGCGCCTCAAGGCCATCCACCGGAAGTTCCACCCCCGTGCCTGAGGAGCGGCGACGGAATGTTTGCCCGGATCGGTTTGGCAAGATACGATCGGACCGTTCCCCGGAGCACGACATGGCGCGAGCGTACCCTAATCCTATCGACTATCTAGGGCTGGCCGGCTTGCTGTTCGTTCTCGTTTGGACGGCCGTGCTCTCGCCGGTTGCAAACGCCGACGAGCGGCTGAGCGAGGCGAAGACCACCACACGAGGCCTTGTCGTTTCCGACTCGGCGCCGGCTTCCGACGTCGGAGCCGCCATTCTTGCCCAGGGAGGCAACGCCGTCGACGCGACCATCGCCACCGCCCTGGCGCTGGCCGTTACGTTACCCGAGGCAGGCAACCTGGGTGGCGGCGGTTTCATGCTCGTTTATCCCGGTGACGGCCGGAAGCCAGTTTGCATCGACTACCGCGAAACCGCACCGGCGAAGGCCACGGCCCACATGTTCTCGCTGGGCGACAGCCGGCTGGGGCACAAGGTGGTCGGCGTCCCCGGCACGCTGCGCGGCCTGGAGCTCGCGCATCGCCGGTTTGGCAAGCTCCCCTGGCAAACGCTCGTCGAGCCGGCCGTGCGTTTGGCGGCCGAAGGGTTCGTGCTCGGCCCGCGTCTTGCCCACGACTTGAACGAACTCGTCAAATCGTCGGCCGACTTTGCCGAGCTCCGCCGCGTGTTCGGCAAAGAGTCCGGCGAGTGGGCGCCCGACGACCGGCTAGTTCAGCCCGAGCTGGCGGCGACCCTGCGTGAACTCGCGGACGTCGGGCCCGACGCTTTCTACAAGGGAAAGATCGCCGAGCAGATCGTGGCCGAGATGGAGCGCGGCGGCGGCCTGATATCCGTGGGCGATCTCGCGGGTTACCGCGCGGAGGCACGCGACGTCGTTCGGGGCCGATATCGAGGTTACGAGATTCTCGGCGCGCCGCCGCCGAGTTCCGGAGGGATTGCAATGATCGAGGCGATGCAGATGCTTGAGCCGTTTGAGCTTCGCCAGTACGAGCGCGGTTCGGCTCGGGCGCAGCACCTGATCATCGAAGCGCTGCGCCGTGCGTTCTGCGACCGGGCTCGCTGGCTCGGCGACCCGGATTTCGTTTCCGTCCCCGCAACGCTCGCTCGCCTCGATTATGCGGGTGAACGAGCCGCCGACATCAACCTGGCTCATGCCACGCCTAGCGAGCGGTTGGCGCCGGAGATCGAACTGGCGAATGAAGGGAGCGACACCACGCACTTTTCGGTCGTCGACGCGGCCGGCATGGCGGTCGCCAACACCTACACGCTCGAACACAGCTATGGCTCGCGCGTCGTCGTCCATGGGGCGGGCTTTTTGCTGAACAACGAGATGACCGACTTCAATTGGAAGCCGGGGCATACCGATCGCCGGGGAAATATCGGCACACCGCCCAACACGATCGTGCCGGGCAAGCGGATGCTCAGCTCGCAGTCGCCCACGATTGTGTTGCGCGAAGGGCGGCCGGTGCTCATCACGGGCAGTCCGGGTGGGCGGACGATCATCAGCACCGTCGTCTGCTTGCTGGTGAATACGCTGGAATACGGGATGGACGTTCGCGCAGCGGTCGATTGGCCGCGATTGCACCACGGCTGGTTTCCCGACCAAGTGCTGTTCGAGGGAGCCGAGGAGCCGGGCAGGGCAAAAACCCTAAACGAGCTGGCTGAACTTGGTCACGCGATCGAGCAGAAGCCGCACCAGCAAGGTTCGGCGAATTCCATCTGGATCGACCTTGCGAGCGGCGTCCGGCATGGCATTGCCGACCGCCGGCGGGGTGGGAAAGCCTCGGCAGAATAAGCGGCTGCGGCTCTCCGTGCCGGGGCTCCTTCGGCAGCAAAGCAGCGGTTCGTCAATCGCTGTGAGCGGGATCTACTTCACCCCATGCCTGCTCGAACCACGCGAGCATCCGTTTCCAACCGTCCTCGGCCGGCTCCTTGCGGTACGAAGGCCGGTAGTCTGCGAAGAAGGCGTGCGGCGTATCGGGATACAGAACGATCTCCGAAGACTGTTTCGTCTCCTTCAAAGCCGCGCGCATCTTTTCGACCGATTCCAACGGGATACCCTGGTCGGCGCCACCGTAGAGCCCCAGCACGGGACACTTGATCTGGCCGCTAATGTCGATCGGGTGCTTGGGGTGTAGCTCGTCCTTGTCCCCGGTCAGCCGGCCGTACCAAGCCACCCCGGCCTTCAGCTTCGGATTGTGCGCGGCATAAAGCCACACGATCCGCCCACCCCAGCAGAAGCCGGTGATGCCCAGATGGGCCACGTCCCCCTTTTTCGACTTCTCGCACCACGCTACGGTCGCGTCGAGATCGGACATCACCTGCTCATCGGGAACCTTGGAGACCACTTTTGAAAAGATCTCTTGGAAGTTGGTGATTTTCGAGACATCCCCCTGCCGCGCGTACAGCTCGGGTGCAACGGCCAGGTAGCCTTGCTTCGCTAGCCGCCGGCAGATGTCTTTGATGTGTTCGTGAACGCCAAAAATCTCTTGCACAACCAGCACCACGGGGAACGGGCCGCCCTTGTCCGGCATCGCCCGGTAGGCCGGCATCTCGCCGTCGTGCGTGGGAATCTTGATCTCGCCGGCCTCCAGACCGGTCGTGTCGGTCGTGATCGTCTCGGCCGAAACGGGCTGCACCGCCAGCGCGAAACCGCCGGCGAGCGTTGTCACCACGAACTCCCGGCGGCTGAAAGGACCCCTCACAAGACTCTTCAGATCTTCATGCATGGTGCTCATCCCTTGTTGAAGGACTGTTTACGACTAAGCTAGCGAAAGCGGCCAAGTGTGCAAGAGAGACGCGACCCGCTTGGGGGAGGATCACGTGCAGCACATCAAGACCGGATTGAAACGCGGCCAGTTCGATTTGCTCGTGGCGACGAAGGCAGGGCAAGCGGCCAAGATGACTTTGCGGCCCGGCGCCGCCAGCGACGATGAGGCGAGCAACGAGCACCCCAAGAGCGAACAGTGGTTATTCGTCATCTCAGGCAACGGCGAAGCCGTGATCGGCAAGCGCCGCGGTGCGCCTCGCCGCGTGCGGCTGGCGCCCAATTCCTTGCTGGTGATCGAGAAGGGAGAGTTGCACCAGATCAAGAACACGGGCCGACGATCCTTGGTTACCATCAACTTCTATCTACCCCCTGCCTACGATGCCGACGGCGAACCGGTGTGAGACGCATGCGCGACTCTGGCTTCCTATTGCGAGAATGTGCTGGATGGCCCTTGTGGCTCCTCTCATGCACCCGGCTGATGCCGGAATTGCGGCCGAATCGTTCCCGCTCGCGCAGCGTTTGCAGCCCTTGATCGAAGCCCACCACGGACGGGTTGCCGTCGCCGTCGAACACCTGGAGACGGGCGAGCGCTTTGTACACCACGAGGACGAAGTACTTCCTACCGCCAGCCTGATCAAGTTCCCGGTCCTGATCGAGCTCTATCGCCAGGCCGATGAAGGGCGGGTCGACCTCGATATGCGGCTCACGCTTCGCGCCGAAGACAAAGTGCCGGGGTCGGGCATCCTCACCCCTCATTTCTCGCCCGGTGCTTCGCTCACGCTGCGCGACGCCGCGCGGCTCATGATCGCTTTCTCCGACAACACGGCGACCAACCTGGTGCTCGACAAGATCGGCATCGCCTCGACCGGAGAAACGATGCAGAAGCTCGGTTGCGGCAACACGCGACTTCACCACAAGGTCTTTTTGCGGGAAACCACTTCGATCGCTCCCCAGCGGAGCGAGCGCTACGGACTGGGGAGCACGACGGCCGCCGAGATGCTCATCCTACTTGGCAAGCTGCAACGGCGAGAGTTGGTGAGCCGTGAGGCCAGCGAGGCCATGTTGGCCCACCTGAAAACGTGCGAGGACAAACAGAAATTCCCCCGCTACCTTCCCGACGCAGTGGAGGTGGCGTTCAAAACCGGCAGCCTCGACGCCATTCGCACGGCGGCGGGAATTCTCTACACGCGCGCAGGGCCGGTCGCGCTGTGCGTGCTTACGGCAGACAACGAAGACCGCCGCTGGACACGCGACAACGCCGGTGACTTGCTGTGCGCTGAAATCGCCCGTGAGGTGAACCAGGCGTTCACGCAGCCGTAGCCGTGGCGGGCAAGTCGCTGCACGCGCCTTCGGGGGCGACGGGTAGGGCCGCTAAGGGAGCGAGAACGGTGTGAGCGACGACGCGCTGCTGTCCGCACGATTCATCTCGGCAGATCCAGTAGCCGGCCGGAACGATGGCTTCCGAAATTACCGAAACGGTCGTGGAACTGTCGCCTACCAGCATCTGGAGCCGCTGGCCCGGTTCGATCGTGTGCGTCGACATGCAGAACATCCTGGGTGTCGGAAGAGAAAACAAGCGACCAGAAAAGCGCTCGTCCGAGAAACAAGTCTGCTGCGCCTTCGCAGGACGGCCCGACTCTCAGACAGGCCATAAGATATCGACGCGGCCGGGCCGGATCTCAAGAAATAATGCTCTGCTGCTGGCGCAGACGCTCTTCCCAATAACCGTACTGCGGGTCGCCGCAGCGGAAAGAAAAGACGGCGTCGGGCAGGCGATTGCCTTGCCATGACCGCGAGCTGACACGCACAAGCAGCGCGCCGTCGCTACGGCGCTCGACGCGCCAGGCATTAGGGTCAAGCAGATCCCCGGTGGGAGGCAGCAACACAGGCAAACCGGCGTGGGCGTGGGAACGTGGGTGGAACGTCGACCGCGGTTTTTAAGGTGGGAGTAAACGGCAACGTCGTCGACCGTCATTCTCCCGGATTCTTCGTTCCAATTCTAGCCTGAATTCTACCGGCCCGAAAAGCCGGAGTGGATGATGCCGATTCGCCACGCCGGGTCGCCTGGGGGCAACGCCAGAGCGAACGGTTCCAGGCCGTCGACTGAAGCCGCTGCAACCACGTTAAACATCGCTCGGTCAACGATTTAACGGCGGTCGCCGGGGGGCCCGTTCGGGGCGTCTGCTCACACCGGCACCCGCTTTGCCCCTCTATCGGTCAACTGAAACTCGCCACGGCCACCGTGAGAACGAAAAATGACCCACGAATTCCCCGCAGCCCACGACGTTTTCCGCTTTGCGTCGAAACACTGGCGTCGCTGGTTGTTGCCCGCCGCGGCCCTCACCCTGCTGGCCACCGCTTACGCGGTTGTTCGCCGCGATACGTGGGAAGCCTCGCAAAGCCTTGTCGTTCGCAACGAGGCGGCGGGCAACCTCGGGGACCCCGGGCGGTTTCGCCACGCCGACGAGATGAAGACCACGCAAGAGACCATTCAGGAGCTGGCCAAAAGCCGCGCTGTGCTGCGGCAAGCGCTGATCGAAGTCGGCCCGCCAGAGGACGAAGAGGTCACGGCGGCCTGGCCGACCGACGAGGACGTGGCCCGACTCGCCGAGACGATCAAGTTGGCGCCTCCTAAGGGGGCCGAGTTCGGCAAGACGGAGGTCCTGTACCTCAAGGTGCGCGACGCGAGTCGGCCTCGCGCGCTGGCGCTCGTGTCGGCCGTCTCGAAGCACTTGCAGTCGCGTTTCCAGGCGCTCCGAGACGCAAAGGCGCAGGGCATGATCGCCGAATTGAGCAAGGCCGTCTCGATGGCCGAGGCGGAAATGGCGGGGGTTACCGACAAGCTGGCCGCGCTGGAAAGCTCCGTCGGCGGCGACCTGGCCGAGTTGCGAATCCTGCACGAGTCGTCGTCGGGTGACAGCGACCTGCGCCGCAAGTCGCTGGAGCTGGAAACCGAGCTTAGACAGGCCCAACTTGCCGAGCGCAGCCAGCAGAGCCTGCTAGACCTGCTTCAGCAGGCCCGCATCGACCAGGGCCGGCTGCTCGCCGTGCCCAGCCGACTGCTCGAGTCGCAGCCGGCGCTGAAGCGGCTCAAGGAAGGGCTCGTCGACGCCCAACTCAAGACGGCCGAGCTTTCGGGCGGCATGAGCAGCGAACATCCGCTCGTTCGTGCGGCGGTCCAGGCCGAAGAGGAAATCAGCCGCCAGCTTCACCAGGAACTCGAGATCGCTTGCCGGGGCGTGGAGGTCGAACTGCGTCTGGCAAACGAAAGGGCCGAAACGCTGGCTGAACAACTTGCTGACACCCGCGGCCGGCTGGCTAAGCTCGGCGGCCTGCGAGCCACCTACTCCAACCTGATTACCGACGTTCAACAGCGCGGAGGCCTGCTGGCGGCCGCCCAACGTGAGCTGTCGGAAGCCCGCAACAGTCAGGCCGGCGCCCACAGCTCCAGCCTGATCTACACGATCGACACTCCCGACGCCGGCACCCGGCCGATGGGCCCCGGCCGGCTGATGATCGCCCTGGGGGGCGTGGTCGCCGGGTCGCTTGTGGCCGCCGCCATCCTGTTCCTTAGCCTCCCGACCGGAGTCAAGCCGGCCGTGGAGACCCATTCGGCAACCGTTCCCCCGTCGTTCGTGGTTCCGGCCGTCTCGCCGATCCGCAAGCAGACGCCCCCGGTGTCGGTGCGTAAGGCTCTGAAGAAAACCATGGCCACGCTCGCCGACTAGCACCACTCGACAATCCGAATCCTTCGCCGAGGCAACCCAATATGAATACCGCAAAAGCCAAAAACACACTCTGGTTTGCAATCGCCAAAAAACAGAACCGACGGAAAGAAGATCACCTGGCGTTGGAGGCGTATCATACGGTCTCCGCAGCGGGCAATTCGCGGTGCGTAGGCCCGTTGCGGCCGCGCCAGTCGAGGGCTGCCGGTTCGACCGGCAGAGCGATCATGGCCGAGGGGAATGAATCGCTCGCCTATCGCGCTGCGAAGCGGACGTTCGACATCGTCGGCGCGGTCGTGTTGCTCGTGCTGACCGCTCCGATTACGCTGACGACGCTTTTCGTGCTCTCAATTACCACCAAGGGCCGGCCGATCTTCGTGCAGGAGCGGGTGGGGCTTTGCGGCCGGCGGTTCCGGATGTTCAAGTTCCGCAGCATGGTCGTCAACGCGGCCGCCCAGCAGCACTTGGTGGCCAACGAGAAGGACGGGCCGATTTTCAAGAACCGTCGCGATCCGCGGATTACGCCGATCGGCGCCTTCCTTCGCTCGACCAGCATCGACGAGCTCCCCCAGCTCGTGAACATCCTCTTCGGCCACATGTCGCTGGTCGGGCCGCGTCCGCCGGTGCCGGCCGAAGTGGCCAAATACCAGCCCTGGCAACTCCGGCGGCTGGCGGTGAAGCCAGGCTTGACGTGCCTCTGGCAGGTGAGCGGCCGCTGCGAGATCGGCTTTGACGACTGGGTGCGGATGGACATCTGGTATCTGAATAACCAGAACCTTGCCACTGATCTGACCCTGCTGGCCAAGACACCCATGAGCGTTCTCAGCCGGCGCGGCGCGTACTGATGACGTAGGCTTGGGGAGACGGCGGGGATGCTGCCGATCCGACTTTCGTAAGAAGTCGAGTCGGCGCCGTCATTTACGGCCAGAGCTCTTACGAGTTCTGCCAGGCAGCGTACCCCGTCCCTACGCTAAGAACTCGTCCTATCATCGCCGTGCTGGCGTGCTGGCATGTTCGTGACCTTGCCGCTGACTGTCGAGGCTGCGCAGCTTGCGGTTGCCGTGCCGGAAGCTCGGCCAGCGATCAGCGCGAGGGTCATGCACGTGATCAATGGCGAGCATTATGCGGGCGCGGAACGGGTTCAGGATCTGCTGGCGCTGAATCTTCCCGATCAGGGTTTTGAGGCGGGTTTTGCCTGCGTCAAACCGGCCCGCTTCGCGCACTGCCGGCAAGCGAAACAAGCCCCGTTGTGCGAACTGCCGATGCGCGGGCGCTTCGACGTTGCGCCGGCCCGACGGCTGGTGGCTCTCTTGCGAGATGGGGACTACTCGCTAGTTCACACCCACACGCCACGATCTGCCTTCATCGGCCGGCTGGCCGCGGCCTGGGCTGGGCTGCCGGTGGTGCACCATCTGCATAGTCCCACGACTTCGGACACGACGCACCGATTTCGCAACTGGTTGAACGCGGCCACCGAACGCGCGAGCCTCGTCGGAGTCGACGCCGTGATCGCCGTCAGTCAGAGCCTAGCGGAGTACGCCAGTCGGATCGGCATCCCGCCGGAAAAGGTTATCGTCGTTCCCAACGGCGTACCGACTCGCACGGGCTTGCCGCCGCGCACGTCGCCCCCGGCGACGCCAGGCGGCGCCTGGATGCTTGGCACCGTGGCCCTGTTTCGACCGCGCAAAGGGCTGGAGGTGCTTCTCCGCTCCCTGGCGGTCCTACGTGTGGCCCAGGCGCCGGTGAAGCTCCGCGCCATCGGCTCGTTCGAGACGGCCCAGTACGAGAGCGACATTAAATCGCTCGCCGCCGAGCTAGGCGTCGAAGATCAGATTGAATGGCGGGGCTTTTCCGCCAACGTCAACGCCGAACTGGACGAGCTTGACTTGTTCGTCCTCCCCAGCCTGTTCGGCGAGGGGATGCCGATGGTGGTGCTGGAGGCGATGGCCGCCGGCCTCCCGGTGATCGGTACGAACGTCGAGGGAGTCCCCGAAGTGGTGCGCGACGGACTGGAGGGGTTGATCGTGCCGCCAGGCGACCCCTACGCCCTGGCCGCTGCGATCGAGCAGTTTGTCACGGGTGAAATCGACTGGTCTGAGTTGGCCCACAACGCCCAGCAGCGTCAAGGCCAGCGTTATTCGGAGCAGGCGATGGCTTCCGGCGTCGCCGATGTCTACCGGCGGGTGCTTGAGCGTCGGGGTTGGTAACGCGGGGACGCGGCAATCTTGTTTCGGAGACTCGACGATGTCGCTTGCAACCGCACGAGGAATCGCTCGCCGGCGCGTCCGGCTGTTCGGCATCGAGATCGACGCGGTACGGATGGACCAGGTCGTGGCCCAGATTCTGATCTGGATCAACGAAGGGAGCCGCCCTTGCCGCTACGTCGTGACGCCCAACGTAGATCATGTCGTGCTGTATCAAGAGTGCGACGAGCTGCGGCAAGCCTACTCGCAGGCGAGCCTGGTGCTTGCCGACGGCGCGCCGGTGGTGGCCGCCTCTCGACTGATCGGTCGACGATTGCCCGAGCGGGTCGCCGGGAGTGATCTCGTCCCTTGCCTCTTTCATGAGGCAGCCTGGCAACGGATGCCCCTGCGCGTCTACCTGCTGGGCGCGGCGCCGGGCGTCGGTCAGCAGGCGGCGGAGCGAATGGCGGCCATCTGGCCGCGCATGGAGGTCGTTGGAGTCTCCAGCCCCCCGCTGGGGTTCGAGCGCGATGTGGAGCTGAATCGTGATTTGGTCGCCGAAATTAACGCCTGCCAGCCTGACTTGCTCTTGATCGGCCTCGGAGCCCCCAAACAGGAGTTATGGGCTCACGGCCATTATCAAGAGCTCGCCGTGCCGGTAGCGCTGTGCATCGGGGCGACGATCGACTTCCTTGCCGGACACCGGCCGCGGGCGCCGCGCTGGATGCGCCGGGCGGGGCTGGAGTGGTTCTACCGCGTCATTCGCGAGCCGAGGAGGCTCGCCCGACGCTACGCCCGCGATGCCTGGCATTTTCCGCGGCTTGTGTGGCGCGAATTGCAGTCGCAGCCCTGACACGCTTCGCCCTCCCTGCGAGGGTCGGGGGCGAGGGCGCGGCATCTTCCCTCAACAATGCGCCTTCAGACGTCGCTTTTCCTGCTCGGTCCCGCCAGAATGACGCAAGAGCACCGTGGTTCGAGTGGTCAAACAATGAAGGCGATGTTGCTCGATAAACCGGTTCACCCCTTGCGTGCGGCCAGCGTGCCAACGCCGGAGCCGGGCGCCGGGCAGGTGTTGCTCCGGGTCCTCGCGTGCGGAGTCTGCCGCACGGATCTGCACGTCGTCGACGGCGAGCTGGCGAGCCCGAAATTGCCGCTCGTTCCCGGCCACGAGATCGTCGGCCTGGTGACAAAGGTGGGCGAGGGGGTCAGCCTGCCGATCGGCGCGCGAATCGGCGTGCCCTGGCTCGGCTCGACGTGCGGGCATTGCCGGTTCTGTCTCGCCGGCCAGGAGAATCTCTGCGACGACGCACGGTTCACCGGCTATCAACTTGACGGCGGGTACGCCGAATATACCGTTGCCGACGCTCGGTACTGCTTCCCCCTGCCAGACCGCTACGACGACGTCCACGCTGCTCCCTTGCTCTGCGCCGGCTTGATCGGCTTCCGCTCGCTGGTGATGGCGGGGGAGGGCACGAAGCTGGGCTTCTACGGATTTGGAGCGGCGGCCCATATCCTCGCGCAGGTGGCCGCGCATCAGGGCCGCGAGGTGTTTGCTTTCACCCGACCCGGCGACCTGGCGGCTCAGGAGTTTGCCCGCCGACTCGGCGCTGTGTGGGCGGGCGAGTCGGGCGAACGACCGCCCGTGGAGCTCGACGCCGCCATCCTGTTTGCGCCGGCGGGCGAGCTCGTTCCCACGGCGCTGCGGCAGGTGCGTAAGGGGGGTGTGGTCGTGTGCGCCGGCATCCACATGAGCGACATCCCGTCATTTCCCTACGACATCCTGTGGGGAGAGCGGATCGTCCGGTCGGTGGCCAACCTGACGCGCCGCGACGGAGTCGAGTTCATGCGGCTGGCGGCGGCAATGCCGATCGAGACCGAGGTTGAGCCCTTCGGGCTCTCGCAGGCCAACGAAGCGCTCGACGCCCTGCGATCCGGCCGCATCCACGGCGCGGCCGTCCTCGTGCCCGATTAAGGCCTACCAAAGTGGTTCCCCGGCCCAGCCCGATGCCCGGGGAACCATTATTACCAGCCGAATTCCGTGTTGCCCGACTGCATTGCCTCAGCTTGGTGGCGGGGTGTAAACGCAGTTTACGGATTGGGGCTGGCGGGCGGCCCGAAGTTATCATCCCAGCGAGTCAGAGCCTATCCGAGGCCTGGCGGGCAGACGAGACGCTCGCACTAAGTGCCGCTTCTCAGACTAGCCCTTAGCCGGCCGGTTGGAAAGAATCCGGACCGCATCCAGGACCAACCAAACCTACTTGTTGCCGGCAGTTCTTTTGTAGCGGACGCGGCAGCCCCGCGCCAGCGTTTCGCGAACCTGAGGTTGCTTTCCGGCCAGCGTCGCCGTCACAGCCTCGACAACGTAGTTGATGGTCGCCTTCTCCGCATCTCCGTTGTCGTCCATGGCCCCCATATAGACCACCTTCCTGTCACGATCGAGGACAAAGAACTCCGGCGTGAAGACGGCGCCGAAATCGCGGCCGATCTGCTGCGACTCGTCGTGCAGGTAGGCAAAATGAAATCCCTTCGCCGCCGCCCGCTGCCTGATCGCCGGCAAGCGGTCTTCGTCGATCTTGTTGCAGTTGATGGCGACCAGCCCCACGCGGCTCCCCTCGGCCGCATGCTTGTCGGCGAAGGCGGCGATCCGGTCCTCGTAGGCCTGCGCCACAGGGCAGCTATTGCACGTGAAGACAACCACGAGCACATCCTTCTTTGCCAGGTCGGCCAGGGAGTGCTTTTTGTCGTCGGCTCCAGGCAGATCCTTCCAGGAAGGCGCCTCATCGCCGATGCTCAATACCTCGTTGTACTCGCCGGCTGAGAGCAAAGAGATTGGCGCAAACAGAAAGAGTGACGCGGTCGCATAAGCCAGGCGGGGCATGGTTGTGTTTTCCAATTGGGTCGAGGCAGGCTTGCTCATCCAGGTGTGCGATCGTGGCGATGCCAATCGGTCTGGATGATGCACGAGCGATGGAGCACCGTCAAGACGCGATAAGCCTCAAGCTATCCTTTGTCACGCTTATCCGCCCGTTGCCCGGCTCAATAATTCGTTCGATGAGGGCCGCGGTGAGCGTTCCCGCGGCGGCTAGTGCTTGAATCGCGCCGTCCGCTGCGGATTCAGGCATCGCCGCCAACAGTCCGCCAGATGTCCGCGCGTCGCCGAGCAGGAGTTGTTCGTGTGGCATCGGCGATTTGTCCGAGTCGTTCGCGGTTACGGGCTCGGCCGCATCAAGCAAGTAGCTCTCCGACGACGCGGGCGCTGGTCGCCGGGGAATCAGTGAGCGTTTCTTCGCGGCCGTGGTGCCGGTATTTGAGTCGGTCGTGGTCCAGGCCAAGCTGGTGGAGAAGGGTCGCCAGCAGGTCGGGGCAACTCACCGGGTTTTCGACCGCCCGGTAACCGAATTCGTCACTGGCGCCATGAACGTGTCCCGCCCTGAAGCCACCTCCGGCGACGAGCAGGCTGAAAGCGTGCCGATTGTGGTCCCGACCGTTGCCTCCCTGCGAGATTGGCAGCCGGCCAAACTCGCCAGTCCAGATGACGATCGTTGTCTCCAGCAGTCCGCGCCGCTTGAGATCATGGATCAGCGCGGCCGTCGGCTGGTCGACCTGCGGGCAAACTGCCTCCAGTCCGCTCTTGATGTTGCTGTGGTGGTCCCAGCCTCCCGTCTTGATGGGGTTGGTGACCTGCACGAAACGCACCCCCGACTCGACCATGCGGCGGGCCATCAGGCAGCGTGTTCCAAAATTCTCGGTCACGGGGTTGTCGAGGCCGTAAAGGGCTCGTGTGGCCGCCGTCTCACGCGAAATATCGAGCGCCTCTTCGGCGCTGGTTTGCATGCGGGCCGCCAACTCGTAGTTGCGAATGCGGGCGTCGAGCTCCGTTTCGTCCGGATAGAGCCGGCGCCGCCGTTCGTTCAACTGGGCAAGAAGCCGCAGGTTATTTCGCTCGACGCCCTCGGGCAGTTGTGTCGACGGCCGCAGGTTCAACACCGCCGCGCCGCGCGACTGGATTTCCGTGCCGCGAAAGAGAGCCGGCAGCCAACCGTTTTCCCAGAGAGTCGTGCCGCCGTTGTTGTAGCCATCGGGATCGCGAAGCACCACGTATGCCGGCAGGTTCTCGTTTTCGGTGCCGAGCGCATAACCGATCCAGGAACCCAGCGCTGGCCGGCCGGGAAAAATCTTGCCCGTGTTCAGGCAGCGCATGGCCTGCGGATGATTGTTGTTGTCGCTGAACATCGAGCGCACCAGGCAAACGTCGTCGGCCACGGTGCCGATGTGAGGCAACAGCTCCGACAGTTCCATGCCGCAGCCGCCGTGCGGACGGAAGCGGAAAGGGCTGGCCATAAGCTTCTTGTCCGCGCTGCCGTTTTGCAGCGTTTCGACGTCGCCCGGATGAGTTTCTCCATTGCGCCGGCTGAGTTCGGGCTTGGGGTCGAAGAGGTCGACCTGGCTCGGGCCGCCGACTTGCAGCAGCATGATCACCGAGGTGGCCCGCGCCGGGAAATGGGCTGGTCGTCGGCGCAAGTCCAGTCCGCCGACAGGATCCGAGTCCGCCAGGCAGTCGTCTTGCGACAGGAGATGGGCCAGCGCCAGCGATCCGAAGCTGAGCGTCGCCTCGGCCAGCAGTTGGCGGCGCGAAAAGGGCCACGTCCGACCGGACCGAATGTCGCCGCAGGATCCCGTCTCTTTGTGAAAGCGAGTCATCGGAAGTTCACTCGGTGTAGAGGAATTCGCTGGTGTTGAAGAGCGTACGGCAGAGCTGGACGAGAGCCTGATGGGCCGCCTGTCGAGAATCGAGTCCCGAGCCCTGCAGCAACTGGGCCTGCTGTGCCAGTAGCTCCTGGCACCAGGCGGTTTCGCTGTCTTCGGGGCGGCGGGCGAGGGCCAAACGAAACGCCAGTTCGACCTGCACGGGGGGCACCGAAGCCGCGGCCTCGACCCGGTCGGCAAAGAAGCCGGCCTGCTCGGCCACGAAATCGTCGTTGAGCATGGTGAGCGACTGCAGGGGCACGGCCGAAGCGTCGCGGCACAGGCAATTCGTGGCCACCAGCGGCTGATCGAAAACCGTCAGCAGCGACAGGTTGTAGGCCCGCCTGGCGAGCAGGTAGACGCTCCGGCGCCAGGCGTCGGACAGGGCGGCAAGCCGTTCTTTATCAATGACCACCAGTCCGTCGGACTGGGCGCGGCTAAGGATGGGAGGCCCGCCCCCAATCGTGTTCAGGCTCCCGCTCGTCGCCAGAACCGCGTCGCGTACGACTTCGGATTCCAGGCGGCGCAACCGCATCCGCCAGAGCAGGTCGTTCGCCGGGTCGACCGCCGCCGGATCGGGTGATTCCGGCGACGCGCCTTCCGGCCGATACGACGCCTGGCGGTAAGCCGCCGAAGTGACGATCTGCCTGACGAGCGGTTTGATACGCCAGCCGCCGCTGACGAACTCCAGGCTCAACCAGTCGAGCAGCTCGGGGTGCGTCGGCCGCTGGCCCTGAACGCCGAAGTTGTCAGTCGTCGGCACGATACCGCGGCCGAACAGATGGGCCCAGACGCGGTTGACCATCACGCGGGCCAGAAGCGAGGAGGCCGGCGAGTCGGCTCGCGTCAGCCATCGAGCAAACGCCGTGCGGCGGCCACTTGTCGTTGGCGCGGGTTGTAAGACGGTTGCCTGCGCGTCAGCCTCCGACGTGCATAGCACCCGCAAGAACCCAGGGCCAACTTCAGGCCCCGGCGTCTCGTGGTTGCCGCGCAAAAGCACGTGTGTTTCGGGAGGCGGGCCGACATCCCAGAGGGCCTGAATCTTGCCCCACCCGCGACGGCCCGAATCGGCCTCGGCGATTTTTGCTTCCAGGCTCGCGACTGCAGCTTTGTCGGCGTCGGTCAGAGCGGCGGCAGTCTCCTCCGGTTTCACCGCCAGCGCGCCGCCCAGCTTGTCAGCCAGGTACTTTTGGATCTCGGTTCGCTTGTCGGCGGGCGTCTCGATCGCCGTCTTCACATCGCCGCGAATCGGTTCGGGCAGTGCGGAGAGCTTTGATTCGAACAGCCTCGCTTCATAAGGACGGCGCAGGTCGGCCAGCCCCTTCTTCAGCCCGTCGATCTGCTCGTCGATGATCTGGTTCGCTCGCTCCCGTTGGGCCACTTCGGCCGGCGCGATGTCGGCGAGCGAGCGGTCCTGAACGGTCGCGGCGAAGGGTATCACGGGGCGCCAGGCCTGCGGGTTGTAGGCCGGCGTAAACAGGGCCGTCAGTCGGTAGTAATCCTCCTGTGGAATGGGATCGAACTTGTGGTCGTGGCACCGCGCGCAGTTCACGGTCAGCCCCAGCAAACTCGTCCCGACGATCTCCAGGGTGTCGTGCAGGATGTTATGGAAGTTCTGCGGGATGACGCCCACGTCTTCGTGCGTCAGGTCGCGGGCCGTGCGGAGAAATCCGGTGGCGATGAGCGCCTCGCGCATTTCGACCGTGAGGTGCGGTGAGTTGCGCCAGTCGTAGAGTTCGTCGCCGGCCAATTGCTCGGTGATGAAGCGGTCGAACGGCTTGTCGTCGTTCAAGGCCCGGATCACATAATCGCGATACAACCACTTGCCTTCGCTGGTGATGATCAGCGTGGCGTCGATATCGAAACCGACCGTGTCGGCGTAGCCGGCCGCGTCGAGCCAGTGGCGTCCCCAACGCTCTCCGAAGTGGGGCGAAGCGAGCAGTCGATCGACGAGCCGGTCGTAGGCGTCCGGAGCCACGTCGGCCAGAAACCGGTCGACTTCTTCGGGCGACGGCGGCAATCCTACAAGATCGAAGCTCAACCGCCGGATGAGCGTCACGCGGTCGGCCTGCGGCGAGAAGCCCCCCGGAAGACCCTTTTCGGCCAGCCTGGTCAGCAAGAAGGCATCCACAGGATTCCCCGCGCGCTCGTCTGCCGCGGGCGGTTGCTGAGGTTGTAGAGGACGAAACGCCCAGAACTGCCGATCGGCATCGGTCACGGGAGGCGGTGCTGCGGGGACGAGGTCGGGGTGCTCGGCCGGGGCGCCGGCCTGAATCCAACTGCGTAGGATCGCCACCTCCTCGACCGTGAGCTTTCGCTTGTCGCCTGGCGGCATCTCACCCGCGACGACGCGCTCGATAATCGCACTCGCCGCGGCGTTGCGCGGTATGACCGCCGGGCCGCTTTCGCCGCCGCGCACGATCGACGACACCGTACGAAGATCGAGTCGCCCCTTTGGTTTTTCCGCGCCGTGGCAGACGACGCAATGGGTTGCCAGAATCGGCCAGACTTTACGCTCGAAGGGCGCGGCCTGACTCAGTTCGTCGGCGTTTGTCGGGCAGGCGGCTAAGAGAAAGCCCGCCATGCTGAGGAGTCGTGCGCTTCTGCGCGGCGTTCGCACGGGACGCTCCTTAAACCGATCGGTTTCTGATGTAACCGGACGGGTGCAAGCGGCAAATCGTCTCCTTGCCCACCGCCCGAAACATAAGCGACCGCTTATCCGTGCGTCAAGCTTGAGGGCCGAAGTCATTAGCCCACAGCTTGGCTCTTATCTCGGAGAACGCTCGCTCCGTGCCTCTCCTCGGATCGGGACACTCATCGCCGCAGCGAGGCTGGCCGCAACACCGTGGGCCACGGGGACGGTGGCGGGATCCTCCGCGGCCACTTCCACAAGCGCGGCGTCGGCCTCGCTCTGGTCGGCCATCATTCGGTCGACCGCTTTGGCCTCCAGATGGTCGGGCTTCCGGTCCGCCGACCCGCCAGACCGTTCGAGGACGAGTTCGGATGTTGGAGAAGAGTCGTCGGCACTACCTGGCCAGGACACGCCAGTGGGCCGCTCTGGCGAGGCCGACTCCTTGCTAGGCGATGCCGGCGACTCCGCACCCAGAACCGCAGCCACAAGCGAAGCGCCGTCGAGCGGACCTTTCACGACCTTGTTGCCGCCACGGTCGTCCCTTGTCGGCTGACGCACGGTAAGCGTCACGCCCCGCGTCGTGAAATGGGTGCTCGTGTCGGACCCAAGGTTGAAATTGCGGATACCGTAGGGCGTATTTGCCTCCTGGTTGACGTTCGCCGGGAGTTGATCGGACGGCGGAGACGCGCTGGCAAAGGGAGTTCGATCGTTCGGAACCCAATACGGAGTGTTGAAGGCCACCTGCTGGTTTTCCAGGGCGTTCCCCTCGACGAGCACGATGCTGCCGGTCGTGTTCGCCGGCGAAGAATTCGCCGGGTTGATGCCGGGTGAAGAGCCCGTGTCACCGGACACACCCGATACGCTGCCGGCCGCTACGAATGGCGCCCCCGTCGGCGCGGCAGGCGCGATGTTGAGCGACAGACGCCCTTCGAGCGCCTCGAAACGTGCTGGACGAGAGAAGCCACGGTGACCGTGACCCATCGGTTGGCGCGCTGGCCCCTTGCCTGACTCCCTTGCGTGCCCGAGCTTGACGATATGCCACATCGCTGTCCCCCTTTCGTCCTTGCGGAGTAAAGCACGACTGCACGAATGTCGTGACCGATGGCATTCTAGGCGTCGCTGGCTCGGCAACTTCCTGCGATGGGGCATGTGACGCTGCGGGGTTAACACGATGTGCCGAAGCAAGACTTGGCACGACGATTGCGACGCCGCGTCGGCGTCGAGCGCCTGCGGCGGAGGGGGAGAGGCGCCTGGCTCGTTCAGTTCCGTTGCACCTGTCTCACACGTAGGTGCTTCAAGAAGAAATCGAACATCTGGCGAATCGGGTCGCCGGCCTGGTTCTTGCCGGCGTCCTGGTTGACGAACACGTTCTCGACTTTCAGTTCGTCCATCCGCTCCTTCAGCATACGGCCGAAGTTCGGGTGATGGATGCCGTCACCCGGCCGGGCGTCGGCGGGCAGGGGGCCATCGGCCTCGTTGTAGATCATGAAGACGGGCGGATCGTCTTTGGTCAGCCAGGTGATGGCCGAGGTCTCGTCGTAGAGCCGTTGCCGTTCCGGCGTGGGATGGAGGGCCTCGTCGGCGGTCTTCACTCCGTACATTTTGAACAGCGAGGGATGCTCCCAGGCCCGGCCGCCGATGAGGTCTTTGATTTTGATCGGGTCGTAGGTCGGCTGGCCGCCCAGGCTGCCGACCGCCAGGACGCGGCTGGATTGTCGCAGGACCGGGTCGGGGTTGTCGGGATCCGCCAGATCATCGTGAAAGCCGATCCACATCGAGATGCCCGCGCCCGCCGAGCCGCCGAAGCATGCCAGCCGTTTGGGGTCGATGTTCCACTCGCCGGCCTTGGTGCGCAGGAACTGTACCGCGCGGGCGCCGTCGAACTGCGGCGCGGGGCAGATCACGCGGCTGCCGTCGACAAACCGGTAGTTGATCGAAGCGAAGTGGACGCCAAAGCTGTTGATGTTTTGCACCAGCCCGGCGTTGATTCCTTGCCGCTTGTCGCCCGCCACGAACCCGCCGCCGTGGATATGAATCAAGAGGGGCGCCGGCTCATCGCTCGCGGCCTGATAAAAATCGAGCACGTTCCGATCGGCCGGCCCATACGAAACGTTGGCGTAGGTCGGCTCGGCCGGCTGACCGGCCCCTTGAGCCGACGCCACGCTCGCCGGCAGAACCCGCACGGCCAGGCACAGCAGCAGCGTACAAAATCGGTTTCTCATGGCTCACAGCTCCCGAGAGGATTGACAGGCCGCCCGACGTCGACGGTCCTATTGTGGCTTGGTCCCTGCTTCGGCTCCACAGCTCGCCCCACCAATATAGCCCCGACACTCCTTTACGGGAGCATTATGCGACGACCTTCTCCGCCGCCGGGCGTCGGAGCGACGGAACCCTAACCCCACATCGCGCGAACTTCACGGCGAATATTTCGGCGGACCGCGGTCGATGCCGTGTTTCCGTCCGATGTTTCCGCGTCCAGCACCGCCGCCACCCGGCAGTCAAAATGGATTCGCAACTCTTCGGGCAGGAAGCGGGTTAGCTGGGCGTAACCATGCCGATCGCCGAAGCTGCCCCGATGGCCCTGATAGTACCGCTGCGGGAAGCAGACGCAGAGCCAGTCTTTGGCGCGCGTGAGCGCCACATAGAACAGCCGCCGCTCTTCGTCGATCTGTTCGGGCGAACGCGTGGCCATGTCGGACGGGATGTTGCCGTCTGCGGCATGAATTACATACACGGCGTCCCACTCCAATCCCTTGGCGGAGTGGATCGTGCTGAGCACGAGATAGTCTTCGTCTAGCCGCGGCTCGCCGGCAAAATCCTCCGTGGTCGTCGGCGGATCGAGGGCGATTTCGGCCAGCAGCGAGGCCCGGTCGGCGAACCGGCCGGCGAGTTGCTCGATCTGCTCCAGATCGCGGAGCCGGGCGGCCGTGTTGTCGTATTTGTCTTCCAGCAGCGGCCCGTAGAACCGGCGCACGAGATGAAGCTGGGCCGGCAGGTCGCTGGGGCGCATCTCGCCCAGCCGCAGCATGAGCTTGATGAGGCCCGTCCACTGCTCGGCCTTCGCTGTGGGGGTTCTGGTCTTCTGCCAGACGCGAAAATCGCCGCCCCCTTGAACCAGCTCATCCATGCACTGGCGGGCCCTTTTCGGCCCGATGCCGGCCAGCAGCATCAACACCCGGGAGCCGGCCACCACGTCGCGCGGATTTTCTACCAGGCGAAGAAAGGCGAGCAGGTCCTTGACGTGCGCCGTCTCCATGAATTTCAGCCCGCCGTATTTTACGAACGGGATGTTCGCGCGGGCCAGTTCGGCTTCAAGCACAATGCTGTGGTGCGACGTGCGGAACAGCACCGCCTGGCGGCGTAGGTCGATCCCGGCCTCGCGATGCTCCAGGATCCGCCGCACCAGGAACTCGGCCTGCTCGTTCTCGTCCTCGCACGTGACGAGCCACGGCCGCTCGCCCGCGGGCCGCTCGGACCAGAGCCGTTTGGCGTAGCGATCGCGGGCCTGCTCGATGACCGAGTTCGACGCGGCCAGAATGGGCGGCATGCTGCGGTAGTTCTGCTCCAGCGTCACCACGGTCGTGCCGGGGAACTGCTGGGGAAAATCGAGGATGTTCCGCACGGTCGCGGCGCGGAAGGAATAGATCGACTGGGCGTCGTCGCCCACGACGGTCAGACCGTTGCCGTCGGGACAGAGAAGCCGCAGGATCTCTCCCTGCAACAAGTTGGTGTCCTGATACTCATCGACCAGTACGCAGTCGAATCGCGAGCGAACTTTTTGTCCGGCTTGCTCGTCGGCCAGCAGTCCTCGCCAGAAAAGGAGCAGGTCGTCGTAGTCGAGGACGCTGCCTGCTTCCTTGCGATCGACGTAGGTCTGGAAGAGTTTTTTCAGGCTCGCCGCGTAGTCCTGGCACCAGGGATAAGCGTCGGCCAGCACTTCTTCAAGAGGGCGCCGCGAATTGACGCAGTTGCTGTAAATGGCCAGGCACGTCCCTTTTTTCGGAAACCGCTTGTCGGTTCGGGTCAGGCCCAGTTCGGTGCGGACGACGTCAAGCAGGTCTTCCGAGTCGCTCCGGTCGTGGATGGTGAAACCGGGCTCCAGGCCGATCTGTTTGCCGTGAGCTCGCAGAAGTCGCGTGGCGACCGAATGGAACGTGCCGCCCCAGAGCCTGCGGATGTTCACGTCCAGGCGGGACAGCCTGGAACCTGCCACGGCTGACGGGTCCTCATCGTCGCCCGCGGGGGCCGCTTCTCGCTTCATGCCGGCGCTCAACCCGCGCACGACGCCGTCGACACGGCGCAGCATTTCAGCGGCGGCACGCCGCGTGAACGTCAGCAGCATGATCCGGCTGGGATCGACCCCCTCGCCGACCAGGTGCGCCACGCGATGGACGAGCGTGCGGGTCTTTCCGGTGCCCGCGCCGGCGATGATGAGCAGGGATCCGCGCCCGTGGCTGGCCGCCGCGGCCTGTTCGGGGTTGAGCCCATCGAGGATAGAACCCTTCGCAGCGAGGATGGCCATACGTTTTGTCCTCCGTGACTGGTGGTGGCTGCCATTGTAGCTCCGACACTCCGTGGCAGAGAAGCCGGTCGCCCTTGGCGTGTCTCTCGATCGCCACCTCTCCCAGACCGGGTCCGCGCCTTGAACGCCCGCTGGCGAGCCGCTACCCTACCGCCATGCCTACTCAAAACCGCCCCTTCAAGGTCTTCATCACCGATTTTCTCACGCATCCGCCCGAGACGGAAGAACGCGTCCTGGGCGACCTGGCACGCGTTGAGGTGCTGTGCGCCGAGCACGAGGAACAGCTCGTTGGCCGCGTCGAAGACGCCGACGCCCTGATGATCTACCACTGCCTCAAGCTCACGGCCCGCACCATCGACCGGCTCACGCGCTGCAAGCTGATCGTCCGCTGCGGGGTCGGCTACGACAACGTCGATTGGAAACTCGCCCGCCAGCGCGGAATTCCCGTGGCCAACGTGCCCGACTACGGCACCGAAGAAGTGGCTGATTCGGCCATCGGACTGATGCTGTCGCTGACGCGCGGCATTTCGCTCTTGAATTCGCGGCTACGGCAGGGAGGGATCGACTGGTCCTATGGTCACGCGGCCCCGTTGAGGCGTCTGCGCGGCAGCACCCTGGGGATCGTCGGCCTGGGGCGAATCGGCTCCGCCGCGGCGCTGCGGGCCAAGGCGATCGGCATGGACGTCGTTTACTACGATCCTTACGCCCCCGACGGCCGCGACAAATCTCTGGGAGTTCGCCGCGTCGAAACGCTCGACGAGCTGCTGGCCCAGGCCTACGTCGTCAGCCTGCACTGTCCCCTCACGGACGATACGCGCCACATCATCCGGGCGGAGACGCTGGAGAAGATGCGGGACGGGTCCTACCTGGTCAACACGGCGCGCGGCGGCGTGGTCGATACCTCGGCCATCGCGGCGGCCATCGATTCGGGCAAGCTGGCGGGCGCCGCCCTCGACGTACTCCCCTTCGAGCCCCCCGCCCCCGACGATCCACTCATCCTGGCCTGGCGAAACCCGGAGCACCCGGCTCACCACCGCCTGATCCTCAACCCGCACACGGCCTTCTACAGCGAAGAAGGGCTGCTCGACATGCGGGTCAAAGGGGCCGAAGCCTGCCGCCGGGCGCTGGCCGGGCTGCCGCTGCGGAACGTGGTGAACTGAGGACCGGGCTGCTTCGGTGGCGGTAAACAAAAACCCCGCGCGCGGCAGAGGCCGGCACGCGGGGCCACACGGAGTGCGATTCGACCGAGCTACTGAAAACCGGGCTATTGAAACAGGTCCGGCTCTTTGGCGCGCTTGGCATTGTCCTGCTCGGGGAATAGATCAAGAAGGTTGTCTTCGGCATTGACGCCTACTTCGACGTTGCCGCTGAAGTTGACCGCCTTGCTGGCCATCTGAGTGCTGTTCCCCCGATCGTATTCGATCACAATCGGGTAGGGATTATGAATCGTGCGGGTATGTCCGGCCCGGACAAACATCGGCTCGTCGTTGACGACAAATCGAAAGTCTTTCGGATTGCGCGTATTGTCGATCGTCAAGTCGTAGCGTTGCTTGTAAAGCTGCCAGCCCTGCTCGGTCGGCGTCCAGATATAGGTGCCGTCTGCAAGCGTGTAGTCGGCGACCCCCGCCCCGCCGCCGCGATCGTACTCGATCAACCATTGCCGGTCGGACGGCAGCCGCTGAGAGGTGCCGGGACGCATGATGTACTCCTCACCGTTGAGCAGATAGCGAACGGTTTCGCCGTGCTTGCGGGGATTTACGATGAGCGTTCCGCTGCGCAGAGGCGACCCTTCGGCGTCGGGAAGCGCGTCGTCGTTCACCAGCGGCAGTCCCAGGGCTTCTGCGGCGTTGCCGCGCGTGAGCTCCACCCCGCCTCGTCCCCGATTGCCGACCATCACGGTCGAGTTGTTCAGCACCACGGCCGTGCCGACCGAGAGGTTCGGATTCTTGACGATCTTCACTCTGCCCTTGGGTAAGATCTTGGCCGCCCCGGTGTCGGGTTCGGCCTCGTCGAGGATCTCCTGGATGCGAATCCAGGTGTCCAACTCGTCGAGAGCGCCGGCCAGTTCGCCAGCTTTCTCGTCGGAGACCGCCAGCTTGTCGAGCGCGTCGCGGACGTCTTCCAGTTGGGCGCTGGTGGCGCTGCCTTCCTCGGCGCTTTGTTCAAACCGCTTGAACGCCCTCTGCAGCTCGGCCTCCCGCGCGATGCGTTCCGCGCCGGCCGTGTTGTTGGGCTCGGCCTGCAACCATGCTTCGTAGATTTGCTCCGGGTCGCCGGAGCGCAGCGCTTTGACCAGCGCGGTTCGGGCCGCAGGATCCCAACCCGATGTGCCTGAAAGGGCGTCGATCTTGTCGGGGAAGAGTTGACGAATTTGCGGTCGCAGGTCTTCAACCCGCTCGCGCAACTGCCGATCGACGCCGTCCTTGGCCGCTTCCAGCCGGGTCGCGGTGAGCGGGATCGGCGCGATCACTTCGTTGACCATCGCCTCCGTGTTACGGACCGGCATCTGGTTTCGCTCGAGCGGTGCTGATCGGTCGAAGGGGCGACGGGCGAGCGTGTTTTGTCGCGGACGGCCGGGGACCGGGGCGCTCGTTTGCGCCCACCCCGAGGCAACGGCCATGAGCCAGTAGCCGAGGCCGCCCACTATGATGGCGGAACGAGAAGTCAGCATTTCTTCCTCCCTTGCGCAGATCGAGTATGAGTTGCTTTGAGCATCGGCGGGGAGTGAACCGCCGCGCGGCCACGCGCCGGTCGACGAGGGCGCAATTCATCGAGCAACGAGCATGCCAGACGGCTTCGATGGTCGTGTTGTACCGCAAGAGACGGTCAAAGCGAGAAGAGACCCGCCGGCGTGCCTTCCGGAGGCGGGTGGGCAGCCACCGCGCGGGTCAACTCGGAGCCACATGGGGCGGAGTTTGACGAGCTGAATTTAAGATGGCCCGATATTGCCTCCAACGCTCCGCAAGCAGGATGGCGGTCGCAGGGCGGCCGCCTCCCCTGTTACGGAGTGCCGGGACTTCGGTACCTTTACACCAGCGCGCCGGTCGCGAGCTCGAGCGACTCATACGGCTCGTCGGCCTCGTCCTTCGAAACGACGCGTTCCAGTGCGTCGATCACCTCGCGGTCGTAACCGCAATCCTGATCGCGACGCAACTCCGCCAGCGCTTGCTGGGGAGTGAGGGCCGGTCGGCCGGGCCGCTGCTCGGCGGTCATCTCGTCGTAGGCTCGCACCACCCAGATGATCCGAGTGCCCAGCGGCATGTCGTTTACCGCTTGAGTCTCGTGGGCCGCATCCGGCTGGTGCACCAAAAGCGGGCTGGCTCCGCTCAGCACCGAACCCAGCGATTGAATCAGGTCGATGCCGCGGAACGTGTGCTGCTCGAGCTTGGCGGGGTCGGTCTCCAGGGTGCCCACCGCCTTGCGAAAGACGCGCGTGGTCACCTCGACGTTGCCGATGTCGTACAGCAGGGCCGCGATCCGCACGTCGTCGACCAGCTTCAGCGGCAACCGCATGGCGGCCGCCACTTTCTGGCTCAACTCGGCGACACGAATCGAACGGGCCTTGAGACGCGCGTTCGCACTTTGCAGATAGCGAGACAGCACCTCGACCACGCCGATGTAGGCCTCGTGCAGTTCGGCCGTTTTCGCCTTGCGTTCGTCGCTCAGCGTCCCCACCAGGATGCCCACCAGGCCGAGCACGGCGCCCCAGACGGTGACCACCAGGCCGATCATCAACGGCGAGAAGAAGCTGGCGAAGCCCGCCAGGTTGGTCACGGTGACAATCGACGCGGCGGTGACGCAAAAGACGGCCAGAATGCCCGCCCGGTACGTTCCCAGGAAGAACGCGCAGAGCACGACGGGCAAGTAGAACAGGTTCAAGACCACCAGCTTGTATCCCTGCACCTGGTAAAAGAGGCAGCTCAAGCCGACGACGACGACCAGCAGCATTATCTCTAGCGTGTGCTGCAACCCACGATCTTGCTTGCGACGCATGAATGTTTCCTCTCCCGTTGGAAGGTGAAAGTTCTTAATGTTGTTTCGTTTGGCGATCCTCTGTCGCGGCGCAAACTAGGCCCCGGCACCAAGGCAGGCCCGCGTGCCCGTTGCGCCGTCGACCGTCTCCTGCACGATGCGCAATGACTGCCTCCCGGCGGCGGCGTACAGTTCGGCGATTTCGCGAAACTCTTGCTCGATTTCCAGAAAGACTTCAACCAGGCTTGGGTCGAACTGGGTGCCGGCCCCGTTGCGGATCATGGACACAACCTTCTCGTGCGGGAAGGCCTCCTTGTAGGGCCGCCGGCTGACCAGCGCATCGTAGTTGTCGGCGATCGCCACAATCCGCGCCGCCAGCGGAATCTCTTCCCCCTTCAGGCCGCGAGGATAGCCGTCGCCGTCCCACCGCTCGTGGTGGCACAGCGCGATCTCGCGGGCCATCTGTAGGAAGTTCGATGCGCCCAGCCTCCGCTCGATTTCGGCCAGGCAGTCGCCGCCGATCTCCGCGTGTTTCTTCACCTCCGTGCGCTCGAGGCTCGTCAAGGGCCCCGGTTTGTGCAAAATGGCGTCGGCGATGCCCACCTTGCCGATGTCGTGCAGAACCGAGCTGGCTTCGATCAAACGCACGAAGGCAGGAGTGATGACCTCGCGATACTCGGGATGCCGCCGCAGTGCCGCCGACAACCGCTGACAATAGAGTGAAATCCGTTCGACGTGCTCGCCCGTGTCGCTGTCTCGCGATTCGGCCAGCTTCGCCAGCCCGAAGATGACGGCGTCTCGCGTGCGCAGCAGCGCCTGCTCCCGGTGCAGCGCCCGGTCTTCGGACCGGTCCAGTTCCCCCGTGAGCTCGTCGTTCAGTCGCTTGGCCACCATGAAGGTGCAGATCGACAGCAGGCCGCTGAGCCAAAGGAAGGTCATCAGGCTGACCAGCGGCGCGGCCGCCTTGAAATCCCGGGGGTGGATCAGGATTTTGTCGGCCGGGCGGTAGGCCACCACGATCCCCGCTTCGTCTGGCAGGCGGTAGGCCACCGCGAGTTGGGAGCCCGATGGCGTCTCGAAATGTCCCTCGATCGGATCGGCGAACGGGTTGGGGTTCACTGGGTTCGTTGTCCAGGTGATCAAATCGCCGACCGTGGGGCGCGTTTCGCCCGCGGGCGGAGAGGCCGACTGCACCCGCCAGTCGGAGTTGGCCAGGAGAAACCCGAGACCGGCGGACGGTTGGGTGGCTTGAATTTGCCGGCTGAGGTCAATCTCAACCGAATCGCGGGCGGTCTTGCGCCCGGAGGCAACCAGCGGCTCGGCGGCCGTCATCAGCTCAGCCACCGCTTTCTCCTCGGCCGTGCGACCCGCCGTCGACAGAAGGAAACGGTCGTGCATCCAGAGCCCGACGGCCACGCACGCAACCTGCGCAACGACACCCACTCCCAGGTACGTAATCAGTCTGCGCATGGTTCCCGCCGTTGCTGCCCAATAAACGTGCTGGTGAAAACATAGGCTACCGGCGGCGAGCACGCCGGCGCTGATACCGCGAGGGACGGCGAATCCGTCCTGGCCGGCGCGACAACATGACGGAAAGAGGCGATCGCAACGCTCGCCCGCGTCGTGCCGCCGGGGCGGGTTGTGTTACTTTTGTGGTGCGGTCGTCTCTCGACTTGCCCACAGGCGGGCCCGCTTCCGTCAACAGTCGACCATTCCATGACCTCCCGCGCAGGCGCTTCCCCGTGGTCTCAGCGCGTGCCCGCCGTTATTGGGCGGTAGACCTGAGCAGGAATAAGATGCGGTCACGTCCGACGCGGCAGTTCCGGCAGCAGTAAAAGGCATTGTCTACGCCTGCTTGCATCCAGGGCGTTATCAAGCCGGTTCACCTTGTTCCGGCGGCGGCCGCTCCGCCAGGGACAAGCATGGCCATGCCATCGGCACCGGCGTCAGCAGCACCCTTGAGCTGGTTGCCGTCCTTGATCGCAATGGCATGCACCAAGGCAAGTTCGCCGTAACTGTACGGCAAGCGGCTAATCGGGTGTTTTTTGCGAACTTCTGCGCAAGCCAACTCGGGAATTCGGGCGTGGCACGTGATGGTGTCGCCTTGGCAGTCGAAGCGAGGCGCCAACACAGCGTCCGAAATGCTCATGTCGAAGTCCAGATGATTCAGGATCGTCTGCAGTACGGCGGTGATGATTCGCGTGGCACCTGGTGCGCCGAGCACCATGACCGGTCTGCCCTCACGCAGCACCAGCGTCGGCGTCATTCCCGTGGTGCGGCCCTTGCCCGGCGCGATGCTGTTGGGATGGCCAGGATAGGGGTAAAAGTTGACCATCGAGTTGTTGTACATGAAGCCGAGCCCTGGGCTGATCACACCCGATGAGGAGCCAAGCGAATGGGTCAGCGACACGCAGTTGCCCTCATGATCGACCACCGTCACTTGCGTGGTGCTCTTGCTGCCGGGTTGGATGCGCGGCACCTCGATCGGGGTACCTGAATCGATCGTCTTGCGCCACTCGGCGGCACGTTCCTTGGAGATCATTTCGCCCAGCGGCACTTCGACGAATCGCGGGTCGCCCAGCCACCGGTTCCGGTCGGCAAAGGCCGCTTTCATGGCCATCGCCACGAGGTAAACGTAGGCAGGCGAGTTGTGCCCAAGTGCGGCCAGATCATACCCCTCAAGGATATTGAGGATCGCCGCGAGCGTTGGCCCACCGTGCGGTGGTTGTGACGTTTGGATCGTCCAGCCACGATAGCGGGTCACGACGGGCGGCTCTTCACGAACCCGATAATCGGTTAGATCCTGAGCCGTGACCCAACTGCCATGTGCCTTCAGGTCGGCAGCAATGTCATCCGCCAGCTTGCCGGTGTAAAAGTCATCGGCCCCTTGCTCGGCCAGCCGTCGCAACGTGCGGGCATAATCGGCGTTGGTGATCCGCTCGCCTGCATCGTAGGCCGTGCCATCATGCTTGAGATAGATTCGGCGCGCATCGGTCGTTACGTGCAGCTTGTCGAAGAGCGACGACTCTTCGGCACGGCTGGCTCTGGACTTCCACCGGTCGGCCAGGTGACCACCGACGATCCAGCCTTCCTCGGCAAGGCGTATGGCCGGTTCGAGCAACTCGTCCCACGGCCGCGTACACCAACGCCGGTGAATGAACTCCATGCCGCGAACCATGCCCGGCGTGCAGATCGACTGGTAACCCTCGTCGTTCTCGCGGTGTTGCAAGTAAAAACCCCAGCCACTGGGGTTCGGTCCCAAAACGACGTTGGACCACATGTCCGGCCGGACTTCTGAGCCGGCCGTAGCGGGCGCATCGACGATGGGTGCTGGACCATCGTGGCCGGCCAGTCTGTAGTTCATGATCAGGTAACCGCCGACCCCGCATGAATGCGGATCAACCACGAACTGCACGCAGGCGCAGGCGAGTGCGGCGTCAAAGGCGTTGCCGCCGCTGGCGAGGACTTTGGCTCCCTCTTCGACTGCCACAGGCTGCGGGGCAACAATCATCGCGGACATGTACGTTCTCCGAGTGGCCGACGAGGTCGTGCATCTTCGTGGACGCCAAGCGACCTTGGCGCTTTCATCAGCGCCTAGAGTTATCCGCAATGAACTCCGAAATCAACTGGTTGACCCGCTGGGGCTCCTCGTGCTGAACCCAGTGGGTCGCCTCCGCGATCATCTCCAGGCGGCCGTTGTCGCAGAGGTCGAGGCTAGGCTGCGCCATCTCTCGTCCAAGGAAGACGTCGCGGGCTCCCCAGATCAGGAGCGTCGGCACGCGAACGGGCGCCGCCGAGGCTTCGCGAGCGGAGTAGCGCATGCCCGCCCGGTACCAGTTGACCATCGAGGCGACGGCTCCTGGCTGAGACCAGGCTTCACGGTACTGGTCGAGTTCCTCCAACGAAAACGTGCCTGGCCGGCTCGTGCGGCGAAGGGCTCGCGCCAGCGGCCACCCTCGCTGTAAGCTCAGCCAGGCTTCCGGCAGCCACGGCAACTGAAAGAAACCGACGTACCAGCTTCGCAGCATCTGCCGCGGGTTGCGCCGCAGGTGTTGCAGCATGACGGCAGGCTGCGGCACGTTGAGAATGATGGCCCGCTCGACGATGTCGGGTTGCATCGCAGCCAGGTACCAGGCCACGACACCGCCCCAGTCGTGACCCACGACGGTCGCTCGCTCACGACCGGCCGCACCGATTAGTCCCGCTACGTCAGCAGCGAGATGCCGGAGGGCATAGGGCGCGATGCCCTTGGGCTTGTCGCTTAGGTTGTAGCCTCGCTGATCCGGTGCCCACACCGAAAAGCCGGCCTCGGCGAGCGGCTCGATCTGGTGCCGCCAGCCGAACCAGGGCTCGGGAAACCCGTGAAGCAGAATGACCAGCGGACCCTCTTCTGGCCCGGCCGTTGCCACGTGGAATCTCAAGCCGTTCGCGGTAACATGGCGGTGGTCGATCATGGCTCCGTCCCGCGAAAACGAATAGTCGATCAAGAATGACCATGCTCGGCAAGAAGGCTCGAATCGGCTTCATCGGAGCAGGTTGGTGGGCGACCAGCAATCACATGCCCGTGCTCGCGGGTCGCGACGATGTTGAGTTCACGGGTGTTTGCCGTCTTGGCCGCGAAGCGTTACGCCAGGTGAAAGAGCGTTTCGGTTTCGCCTACGGCAGTGAGGACTACCGCGAACTGCTCGACCAGTGCGAACTCGATGCCGTGGTCGTGGCTTCGCCGCACACCCTGCACTACGAGCACGCAAAGGCTGCCCTACTGAAGGGCCTGCACGTCATGTGCGAGAAGCCGTTCACGGTTCAGGCAAATCAGGCTCGCGAACTGGTTGACTTAGCCCGCCAACGGGGGCTGCATCTTTTGGTGCCCTATGGCTGGCATTACAAGCCGTTCATCCAGCAGGCCAAGGCACTGATGGCCGACGGCGCGGTCGGCGATCTCGAATACGTGCTGTGCCAGATGGCGTCGCCCATTCGCAGGCTCCTAAGCGGCCACGGCAGGGACGTTCCCAAGGCGAGCGGCCAGGCAGGCGACAACCTGTTCGAGACCGACGCTGCTACCTGGGCCGATCCAGCGATTGCTGGCGGCGGTTACGGCCACGCCCAAATCTCGCATTCGTCGGGGCTGATGTTCTGGCTGACCGGCCTGCGGGCCGCGACGGTTTTTAGCATGATGACCTCGCCTGGTGCTCGCGTGGATTTGTACGACGCCATCACGGCGCGGTTCACCAATGGAGCCATCGGGACACTCAGCGGCTCGGGCACCGTTCCCCCCGACCAAGCCTACCAGGTCGATCTGCGAATCTTCGGGACGGAAGGAATGTTGCTGCTCGATTGCGAACGGGCAAGGATGCACCTTCGTCGCAACGACGGGCGCCACGTTACGGCTGAAGTCGATCCCCGCGGCGGTGGCTACGAGTGCCAAGGCCCGCCGCAGAATTTTGTTGACCTCATCCTCGGCAAGACCGACGTCAACTTCGCTCCAGGGGAGGTCGCCCTGCGCTCGGTCGAGCTGCTCGATGCCGCCTATCGCTCGGCAGCTTCAGGGCATCCAGAAGAGGTTGCGTGAACGAGGCCGTAGGGGGGAAACGGAGACCACCGACGGCCAGATCGCGTTGCCGTCCTGCACGCAAGCACATACAATCGCACGGAGTTGGGCGACGATTTGACCTCCGGAACTCGCATCATGCCGGCAACAAGAGTGTATCCGCATCGCTACTGCGACGGCGTTTCGCGCCGCTCCTTCCTGCGCATCGGCGGCCTGGCGATGGGGACGATGGGCAGCCTCAACCTGGGGGAACTGCTGCGGGCGGAAGAGGCCGCCGGCAAGCGCCGCTCGCACAAGGCCGTGATTATGGTCTACCTGTCGGGTGGCCTGTCACATCACGATTCGTTCGACATGAAGCCGGGAGCTCCGGCCGAAGTGCGCGGCGAGTTCAAGCCGATCGCCACCAACGTGCCGGGAGTCGAAATCTGCGAGCTGCTCCCCAGGACGGCGGCCATGCTCGACAAGTTCGCCGTCATCCGCTCGATCGTCGGTCTGCGCGACGAGCATTCCAGCTTCCAGACGCTCACCGGATACCTGATGAACGAGGCGCAGCGCGACGGCCGCCCGCACATTGGTTCGGTGATCTCCCGGCTCAAGGGGTCCGTCGACGGCGCCGTGCCCGCTTTTGTCGATCTGTTTCCTACCATGCAGCACCGGCCGTACAACAGCCCCGGCCCTGGCATGCTCGGTTACGGGTTCGCTGGGGCGAAGGCCGATGGGGAAGATGTGGCCAACATGAAGCCGCGCTCGATCACCGTCGAACAGCTAGGCGGCCGCCGTCGCCTGCTCGATGGTTTTGACCGCTGGCGGACTTCGATCGACAGCCTGGAAGTCGCGCAAATGGACACCGCCTATCAGCGGGCCTTTGACGTTCTTACCTCGAGCAGGCTCGTGGAGGCGATGGACGTCGAGCGAGAGGACGCCAAAACGCGCGACCGCTACGGTCGTGGGTCACCCAAGCATCAGGGCGACGGCGCTCCGCTCTTCAACGAACACCTGCTCATGGCACGCCGGCTCGTCGAGGCGGGCGTGCGATGTGTGACGGTCGCCTACGGTTTCTGGGATACACACGGCGGTAACTTTTCGCACCTCCGCCAGAACCTGCCGCAATTCGACCAGGGTGTTTCGGCCCTGGCCGAGGACCTCTGCCAGCGCGGGCTTGACCGGGATGTGACGTTGCTGGTTTGGGGCGAATTCGGGCGCACGCCAAAGATCAACAATCAGGCTGGGCGCGACCACTGGCCGGCCGTCAACGGCGCGTTGTTCGCCGGCGGGGGCCTACGCACCGGGCAGGTGATCGGATCGACCGACAAGCTCGGTGGTTATGCGGTGGCCCGCCCCGTCCACTTCCAGGACGTGCTGGCGACGACCTATCGCGCCCTCGGCATCGAGCCGCATACGTTCGTCAAGGACATGACGGATCGGCCCGTAGCGCTGCTTCCCTCGCACGCCCAACCGATTGCCGAGCTGTTTTAGAGACTTCTTGGCCGCCATTGCATCGGTCCTTTGACCGTCGTAGAGCAGACGCCGAGCCACTGCGGCAGATCGGTTGCCACCGATCGAGATGGCCGTTCATTAGGGCTGGGTTTGCTTTCTTCAATCGCCGCCCGGTTTGGCCTATCCCCGCAACGAGTTGGCGGCGGGGCGTGGCCGCGGGTTAAGTTGCGCCGCCACCAAGCCGCAACGAGATCGATGTAAATGCACTACTCGCTTTCGCTTACGGCTAGCATGGCAGGTGGGCACTCCGGGACTGTCGGCGCCAAATCGAGGGGCCCTGCTCCGAAGATGCTAAACGCCTCAAAGTCAAACCGATCAGATTCCATCCCCTTGTAAGCAGACATTTCGCGGCAGAAAAGACATGTATCCCAGCTTGCGGGTTCATAAAATCCTACCCAGCTTTCTTGAATTAAGAGCTATTGTTGGTATGTTTCGGGAGGCGAAAAGTCGTAAACGTCTACCCATTGTCCCAGGGGAGCATGGAAATCAATGTTTAGGAATTTGAAAGCATTTACGGTAGGAGCGGCTGTTCTGGCCGGCAGTGTGGCTTGGGGTACATCGGAAGCCGACGCATTTTGGGGTCACAGCAGTGGCGGAAGCTACGGAAGCTGGGGTTCGAGCGGCGGCAGTTGGGGTTCCAGCGGTGGTAGCTGGGGCTCCAGCGGCGGCAGTTGGGGTTCCAGTGGCGGCTACTATTACGGTAGCTACGGCGGTCACCACCATCGCCATCACCATCGTCGCGCCTATTACGGCAGTTGGGGTTCCAGCGGCGGTAGCTGGGGCTCCAGCGGCGGCTACTACTATGGCAGTTGGGGCTCGAGCGGTGGCTCGTGGGGCTCCAGCGGCGGCTCGTGGGGTTCCACGGGCGGCGTCGTAGTCGGAGGAGACGTTATGGCACCGGCGGCCCCTTCGATGCCCGCGTCGCCTCCACCCCCGCATCCCTCGGATATGCCGGCCGACGGCACGCCCCAACCCGGGGCTGACTTGGACATGCCCGAAGAGGGCGCTCCGGCCGTGCCCACGGACAACGGTAACACTTTCTATCGCCCGTCGACCAACGCGACGCTGACGGTTCGCGTGCCGGCCGAGGCCCGCGTGTTCGTGAATGGCCTGGCCACCACGAGCACCGGCACCGTGCGCCGCTACGTCTCGAACGGCTTGCGGGCGGGTTACGCCTACACCTACCAAATCCGCGTCGAGGTCATTCGCGACGGACAAACGGTCAGCGAGACCCAGACCGTGAAACTGCAGGCTGGCGACACGCCGAATCTCGAGTTTGCGCTCAACGGTTCGGACTCGGACCCGATCGCCAACCAGCCGGTCCGCACCAGCGTCACGTTGTATGTTCCGGCTGACGCCCGGGTTTACTTGTCGGGCAACGAGACCCACAGCAGCGGCGAGGTGCGCACGTTCTCGACCACGAAGCTGGCCGCAGGAGAGAGCTGGGGGAACTACGTCGTGCGTGTCGAAGTCGACCGCAACGGCCGCACGCTGAGCAAGGAAGAAACGATTGCGATCAACGGGGGCGAGACCCGCGATCTGGCGATCGACTTCGATGCTCCGCAGGTCGCCCGCGCGGGGAAATAGTTCTTTCTGAGGAGCAACACGCGGCACAAACCGCGCCAACAAGTCGATTCCGAACACGGCCCTCGCCAGGAGTGCATCCTGTGCGAGGGCCGTTCGTTTTGGTATCACAAAGCTAGCCCGCAAGGTTTGCGCAGCGGCAATAATCTGAAGCTCCGGCACCGTCATCTAAAGTCGCCCGGCCCTCCATGACGGACGCGTCGCGGGCGGCCATTGCGTGCGCCACGGGGCGTCGGACCTACAACCGGCTAAGGTCAGCTCGATACGAATGACGCCCCTTCCTGCGCCGATAACTGACTAACATGATGCGTGTGATCCCTGACAGCGCAGGCGGCGACGAATCGCCACGGGCACCAACAGCCGTTTCGTGGTCGCCCCGCGTGCGGTTCATCGTGAGCCTCGCGCTCGTGTGGCACCTCGTCGCGCTTCTCGTAGGGCCGATATCGTCCCCGCCGTCGATGCTGGGGGAGCGATTGCAATCGATTTACGCGCCGTACTTACAGGCGGCCTATCTCAACCACGGTTACAAGTTCTTCGGTCCCGATCCGGGGCCGAGTCACCTCGTGCGCTACGTTGTCGAGACGAGCGACGGCGAGCGGATTGAGGGAACGTTCCCCGATCGAAAGACGCACCGGCCGCGGCTGCTGTATCACCGGCACTTCATGCTGAGCGAGTTCCTGGTGGGGCTGGCCGGCCCCTGGGATCCAAGATTCGATTGGCATAACCAGCCCCTCTCGAAGTCGCAGGAGGCCTATATCGAGTCGTACGCCCACCACCTGCTGGCAGTGCACGGCGGCAAGCGGGTCACGCTCTACCTCGTCGAGCACCGCCTGGCGACGCCGCAGGAGGTCATCGAGGGCATGCGGCTTGACGACTCGCAGTTGTATCGTTCCCGCAAACTCGGCTCCTTCGAGAGTTGACCGTGATGCAACTTGTTCGGCAGTACTTGCGCGAGGCAGGGGAGGGGGGCAGAGACGGTTGGAACCGCTTCTGGTTCACCCCCGCCGACCCCGCGACGCTTGGCCTGGTTCGCGTCCTGGCCGGCGCGATGCTTCTCTATACACACATGGTCTGGACGCTCGATCTGCCCGATTTTTTCGGCGGCGACAGTTGGACCTCGTCGCACGCCGCGAGCATGGCTTTGCCCGATTCGGGCCGATTCGCCTGGAGCTACTTCTGGCTGATCAAGTCGCCGGCGGCGCTCTGGGCCGCCCATATCGCGGCGCTCGCCGTTTTCGCCATGCTGACGCTCGGCCTGTTCACCCGCGTGGTTTCGGTGCTGGCCTATCTGGCGGCGGTGTCATACGTCAACCGCGTTCCGGGTTCGCTTTTCGGCCTGGACCAGATCAACTGCATGCTGGCCATGTATCTGATGATTGGGCCCAGCGGGGCGGCCTACTCGCTCGACCGGCTGCGATTGTCCCGCGCAGCCGACGGAACGCGCGGGCTCGCGGCCCCTTCGACGAGCGCCAACCTGGCGATCCGCTTGATGCAAGTCCACATGTGCGTGATCTATTTCTTCGCCGCGCTGGGCAAGCTGCGGGGCGACTCGTGGTGGGCCGGCGACGCCATGTGGCTGTCGGTCGCCAACCTGGAATACCAATCGTGGGACGTCACCTGGCTGGCCCGTTGGCCGCTCTTGTCGGCAATCACCACGCAAATCACCGTCTATTGGGAGCTTTTCTTTTGCGTCCTCGTCTGGCCACGACTGACGCGCCCGATCATGCTCGCCTTGGCTGTTCCGGTGCACCTGGGAATCGCACTCTGCATGGGGATGATCACGTTCGGTTTGATCATGCTGGTGGGCTGCCTGTCGTTCGTGCCGCCGTGGCTTGTGCGGCAATGTATCGAGCGCCGGCAAAAAGGGGCAGGGGAGGGCAGGGGGGCACACACGGGCAAGATGCGCCGCCGTCCGCCAAGCTCTGCCGTCTCGGGCGGTCGGAAGAGCGCGTAAGGGGCAGGGCAGGGGGGCGGGAGAGAAATGCTCGCGAGGCCAGCCCGGTGAATCATGGTGGTAGGTTGATGGCTACATCGAAGCCGCTCGGGATCGTGTTTGCTGCTCTGCTTCTGTCAAGCGGCCAGATCGCTATTGCGCAGCCCCTGTTGGAAGAAGGGGAGAAGCAGGCCGAAGAACCCGCCGAACTGGATGCAGAAGAACTACAGCGGCGCGAACTGGTTCGTCGGAGGGCGCAGCTTGAGGAGGAGCGACAACTAAAGCTGCAAGAAGAGTTGATGCGGCTGCGCGGCGAACAGATGCGGGCCGAGCAGGAGGAAATCAGGCGCCGCGACGTCATGATGCGATACGCGCTCGTCATCGCCATCGTCGTGATCGTAACCACGCTGGTGATCGCCTTTGCCCGTTCGCGCACGCCCGACGCCGGCAAAGCAACCAAGGATTAACGGGGTCGGAGCCTTGTCGTCGCTCGACCTTGGCCTGATGCGTGGCCGGCCAGCATGCCACCAACGGCTGCATTTCCCCTATTGAACCTTTTCAGCCTGGAGTTGCTCGATCTGCTTCCCCAGGCGCGCGGCCTTCTCGCCGGCGGGCACATTCAACTCGAATCTCAGCCAGCAGTGCTTTGCGATCCTCCTAAAACTTCCGAGCTTCAATTGCGGCGTCGGCGCTTTCGCCGCTCTTGCTCAAATCGAACGCCGCCGAAGAACGAGGCCAAACCGAGCACCACGATGAGCAACGCTCTAGTGAATTGGCGGTGGGACATTGTCCGAGTGGTTGCGGTGCAACCGGCACCGGCCGATAATCAAAGGGCACCCCGCTTTGATCCCGCCAGAACAAGATACTGCTGAGCATGTCGGACGTCTTCGATCCGTATCGGAAATGGCTCGGTATTCCGCCAGCGGAGCAGCCGCCTCACCACTACCGGCTGCTCGGCGTCGGCCTGTTTGAAGACGACGCCGATACGATCTCCATCGCGGCCGATCGACAGATGGCGCACGTGCGCACTTTCCAGACCGGCCCGCATTCCGCCTTGTCGCAGAAGCTGCTCAACGAACTCGCCGCGGCGCGCCTGGCTTTGCTCGACCCCAACAAGAAAGCCGCCTATGACGAGCAGCTTCGGGCCAAACTCGCGGCGGCCGCGGGCAACAAGAGCGGGGCAGGGCAGGGCGGCGACGGAGAGAAACGAACCGGGGCAGGGCAGGGGAGGGGTGAGCCGTCTGCCCCGAAGCCACAGGCCGTTCCGCGACCGCCATCGTCGCCGCACGTTCCCGTTCTGTTGGCTGCGGGCCAGGGCAGGGGAGGGGAGTCGGGCCCGACGGAAGGGTTTGTTCAAGCTCCCGACGGCTTCGTCCCTCCCGCGTCTTCCCGCCTGAGTCGTAAGCGGTCGCGACAGGAACCTGCCGTCTGGCTGGGCCTTGCGACAGCCGCGCTGGCGCTGGCGGCGGTGACGTACTTTGTTTACCCCCGGTCGACGACGGAGCCCCAGCCCACGACCGTAAGCGTTCGTCCGACGCCTGCCGAGCCTGGTTCCCCCAAGCAGCCCCCGCCTGAGACGGAGTCGGCCGCTGATGCAAAGACATCGGTCGAGGCAAAACCCGAGGCCCCGCCGCCTCCGACGATCGTCGAGGGTGAGCCCAGCAGCTTCCCCCCCGCCACGCCAGAGGCGACGACGCGCCGGGCGAGTGGTCGACCTGATCGCCCGAGCCGAAAGCCTCCCAGAGAAGAACGGGCCGGCAACTCAAATGACGACCCGGCCAGCGAGCCAAACGGCGACCGAGAGGCGAGGCAACCTCCTGAACCGTCTGCGAGCGAACCCGCCCCGCCCAAGCCGCCGAAGTCTCTCGGCGAGAAGTCTCTGGGCGACCTGGCCAAGGTCGCCGACAGGCCCGAACTCGCTCGGGCGCATCGCGACGCGCCGCCAGAAGGCAAAGCGCTCACCACCTCGGCGGGTCGCTTCGCGCAGCAATACAACAAGGAGATCACCGACGCCAAGACGCCGGAGGCGCGGCTCAAGGTGGCTCTGAAAATCTTCAACGAAGCGCGTGACGGGCGCCAGGCGGCCGACTTGCGCTATGTCATGCTCGACAACGTCGGCAAAGAGGCGCTGGCTCAAGGACGCGTCGGTCTGGCGTACCGCGTGGCGGTGGAGGTCGCGCGGCAGTTCGATGTCGACCCGCTCGCGATCAGACTCAAGATGCTCGACGCGAGCGGCAAGATGGCCCAAACGCCCGACGCTTGCGCGATCGGTGCGCTCGAGGCGCTCTCGGTCGCCGACCGGGCCGCAACGGATGGAAAGCTCGACCTCGCCAATAAGGCTGCCGGTCAGGCGGCCGTCTTCGCGCGCAAGACCAAGGACAAGGAGCTGATTGCCCAGATCGATCGTCGCAAGGCGGCGCTGCGCGAACAGTCGACGCACGGCACCGCCTACAAAAAGGCGCTCGGCGATCTCAAAAAGACGGCGGACGACAGCGAGGCGAACCTGGCGGCGGGCAAGTACGAAGTGCTGGTCCTCGGCAACTGGCAAGAAGGGCTGGAAAAGTTGGCTGCCTCGGGCGACGCGACGCTACGCGAAATTGCCCGCCTGGAAGCGCTGGCTCGCGTCGACTTGAGCCAATGGGCGCCGCTGGCCGCCGCCTGGTGGGCCCTATCGCAGGCCGAGGCGGACGAGTTCTTCAAGCCCTTATGCCAGTTGCAGGCCAAATACTGCTACCTGCGAGCGAGAAGGACGGGCAGGGCAGGGGAGGTGCCGGCGGAAGCGGCCCAGCAGCTCGCAAGCGTCTCCGGTTATCCGATGTCGCGATTGGTGGCCGGTGTGGCGGCCCGATACTACGACGGCGCCGATTTTCAGCAGCAGCGCGTTGAGCGGGCCGAATCGGCGATCGACTTTTTCTACGGGCAGGGCTCGCCCGACCCCTCGGTGCAAACGAACCATTTTTCTGCCCGCTGGACCGGGTTCATCAAGCCGCCCGCCGCCGGACGATATCTGATCGTGACGTGCACCAACGACAGCGTGCGGCTGTGGGTGGACGGCAAGCAAGTTCTCAATCGCTGGCGACAGTCGGCCGGCTGGCAGCAGGTGGAGCTCGAACTGAGCGACGAGCTGCACAGTTTTCGGCTGGAGTACAACGAGACCTTTGACGTCGCCTTCGCCATGTTCGGATGGACGCTGGCGGCGTTTCCCGACGACCAACACCACCAATGGTCGCCCATCGACGCCCTGTACTACGACCCCGAAAGCCCGTTTGACCTGCCGGAGTAGCCTGACACCAGCGTTGCTGCGGCGACGCGTGATGTCTGGCCAGCCGTCAGCACCGCATGGAGGCACCTCTTTTGACCGCCACCGTCGCCTCTTCTTCGGCACGTGAGGCCTTGCTGGAACGGTTCCGCGACACGTTGGAAATCAATTTGGCGCTGAACCGTTCGCTCGTCAGCTACCAATCGAATCGCAAGAGGCCGTTTTACCGCTGGTTCAAGTACAAAGAAGGCTTTTCGGCGGCCCTCGTAGAATACGTTCTGGGCCATTATGGGGTGGGCGCCGGCGTGCTCCTCGACCCTTTCGCCGGAAGCGGGGCCGCGCTTCTGGTTGGCCGACAGTATGGACTCACCGGGCGGGCGATCGAGCTGTTGCCCCTGGGAGTGGCGGTGATGCGGGCACGATTGGCGGCCGAACGGGTCTCTCCGAGAGCCTTCTCCGCCGCAGTTGAGGCCTTCCGGTCGGGCCGGTGGGAAGGCGACGCGGACGAGAAACACGCCTACGGGCATCTGGCGATTACCCGCGGCGCTTTCCCGGAAAGGACGGAGCAGCAGATCAACCAATTCCGGACGTATCTGGCGACGGCGCGGCTCAGGCCGCCGATCCGACTGCTGCTGGAGACGGCCTGCCTGAGCGTCCTGGAAACCGTAAGCTTCACCCGAAAGGACGGCCAGTATCTGCGGTGGGACAAACGCTCGCCGCGCAACCTGACGGGAAGGCCGTTTCATAAGGGACCCATTCCCGGTTTTCGCGAGGCGATGCTCCAACAGCTTGAGATGATGCGAGCCGACATCGCTGGCGGCGGCCAGTTGGCCGACGCAAGCGGCAATCGTACGGACTCGCTTGAAATCGAGCAGGGGTCCTGCTTGAACATCCTGCCGGCAGTTCCGTCTCGTTCTTGTAAGCTGGTCGTCACCTCGCCGCCGTACTGCAACCGCTACGACTACACGCGAACTTACGCGCTCGAACTGGCCTATCTCGGTACCACCGAAGCAGGGCTGAAAGCGTTGCGTCACGAACTGTTGTCTTGCACGGTAGAGAACAAGTCGAAGGTGGAAGAACTCCGCGGCCGTTACCAGACGATCGGTCGCGGCGAAACCTTCGGCCACGCACAGAAGGCCTTTGAGAATCAGCAGGCCCTGCAGGAGGTGCTTTCGGTCCTCGACCGCAAAGGAAGCCGCGGCGAGTTAAACAACCCGAACGTGCCGCGGATGGTGCGGAACTACTTTCTGGAGTCGACCGTCGTTCTTTTCGAGCTGGCGAGGATCGTATCGCCAGGCGGGCGCGTGGTAATGGTTAACGACAACGTGCAGTACGCCGGGGAGGAAGTCCCCGTCGACCTGATTCTGTGCGCCCTGGCGGAGGAGGCCGGCTTTCGCACCGAGCGGATCTGGGTCCTCGAGCGGGGCAAGGGAAACAGCAGCCAGCAGATGGGCGCTCACGGCCGAAACGAGTTGCGCAAGTGTGCGTACGTCTGGAAAAGATAGGGGCTGTATGCAAACGCGCCGGTGGCTCCGACACTCGCAACCGACGACCGTACACCCGCACACCACCCGTAACGGAGTGCACGAATGCCGGCATGCCGGCTACCAGGTAGCAGATAGCCAGATAGCCATCCGCCCTTGGAATCGCACCGCAATCGAGCGTATACTTCTAAGCTTGTCCCGGATCCCGTTCGGCTCCAGGATTTGCCAGCGAATTCCGCTTTTTTGGGAGGTTTTTCGGGTGTACGAGTCGATTGCCGTTGTCGGCGCAACGGGCGCGGTCGGGGGGATCATCATCCGCTTGCTCGAAGAGCGGAATTTCCCGTTTGAAAAAATCAAATTCCTGGCCTCCAAGCGCTCCGCGGGCAAAACGGTCACCTTCAAAGGCGACTCTTACCCGGTCGAGGAGCTGACGCCGGAGGCGTTCGAGGGCGTCGACCTGGCCATCGGCAGCACGCCCGACGAGGTGGCCCGCGACTTCGCCCCCTGGGCCGTCGACCGAGGCTGCGTCGTGGTCGACGAAAGCGGCTACTGGCGGATGGACCCCAAGGTGCCGCTGGTCATTCCCGAGGTGAACGCCGAGGCGGCCTTCGGGCACCAGGGCATTATCGCCAGCCCGAACTGCTCGACCACCCAGATGGTCGTGGCGATCAAGCCGCTGCACGACGCGGCCCGCGTCAAGCGCGTGGTCGTGAGCACCTACCAGGCCACCAGCGGCGCCGGCGTCGCCGGCCAGCGCGACCTGGAGCAGGGCACCCGCAGCCGGGTCGAGGGGAAGGAATTCCAATACGAAACGTTCGCCCACCCGATCGCCTTCAACCTCATTCCGCAGATCGGTTCCCCCAAGCACCAGGGTTACACGTCGGAAGAGATGAAGATGGTCTACGAGACGCGCAAGATTCTGGGCGACGACTCGATTCAGGTCTGCCCGACGTGCGTCCGCGTGCCGGTAAGCAACTGTCACAGCGAGAGCATTCTGGTGGAAACGGAGCGGAAGCTAACCGTGGCCGAGGCGAGAGACCTGTTCGCCGCCATGCCCGGCGTGGTCGTGGTCGACGACCTGGCGGCGAAGCAATACCCGATGCCGCTGAACTGCGACGACCGCGACGAGGTGTTCATCGGCCGGATTCGCGAAGACCTCTCCAGCCCCAACGGACTGGCGTTCTGGTGCGTCAGCGACAACCTTCGCAAAGGCGCCGCAACCAACGCCGTACAGATCGCCGAGTTGCTCGTGAGCCGAGGAAAGCCGGAAGGCAAAAGGGCGCAGATCGAGCGAGTCGGGGCAGGGGGGTAGGCCCGGAAAAGCAGGACCGGCGGCCTCTCGGAGCAGGGCAGGGGAGGGGGGGCCGGCGATTCCACCTGCGCGGACTATGTTGGCGACCCGTTCAACGACCACGTTTCTGTGCGCGCTCTCAAGCTGACGCTGGCCTACGACGGCACCGCCTACGCCGGCTGGCAGGTGCAACCCGGCCAGCGCACTTTGCAGGGAACGCTTGAAGCGGCGCTGGCCAAAATCACCCGCGAGACGATCCGCGTCACCGCCAGCGGCCGGACCGACGCCGGCGTTCATGCCCTGGGCCAGGTCGTGAGCTTCGATACCGACTCGCCACTGCGGGCCGACGTGCTGCAGCGGGCGCTGAACGCCGAGTTGCCCGACGATATGGCCGTTCTGGCCGCGGCCGAAGCGCCGGCGGGCTTCCACGCCATCCGCGACGCGGTGCGCAAGCGGTATCGGTACCTACTTCACGACGGCCCTGTGCCCGACGTCTTTCGCCGCCACCTAGTCTGGCACTATCGCCAGCGTCTCGATGCGGCGGCCATGAACCGGGCCGCCCAGGCCCTGCTCGGCAAGCACGACTTTCGCAGCTTTGAGTCCGGCTGGCCGCAACGCACAAGCAGTGTGCGAACCATTTTCGAGATTTCCGTGGTCCGGGGACTATCTGCGGACGAAAACCTGGTCGTCCTGGAAGTCGAGGCCGACGGCTTTTTGTACAACATGGTGCGGGCGATCGTCGGCACGCTGGTCGAAGTCGGCCGGGGGACGCGCCCGGAAACCTGGCCGGCCGAAGTTCTCGCCGCGCAGGACCGCCGCGCCGCCGGGATGACCGCGCCCCCCCAGGGCCTCTTTCTCCTACGCGTTGAGTACAATGACTAGAAAGGTCTTTGGCCTTGGGTCTCAGGTTCGTGAGGTTCGTTTAACCGCGAGCCAGCGGCGGGCGCAGGTTCCACGCCATGGTCGCCTCGGCTTGCGGTTAAACGATCCCGCCAGAGCCGAAGACCGGTCCTAAGACCTTAGACCCAAGGCCTAAGACCCTTCATCTTTGTGCGTATCGTTCACATCATTACCCGCCTGATCCTGGGTGGGGCGCAAGAGAACACGCTGCTGACCTGCGAGGGATTGCTGCGCGATTACGGCGACGAAGTGCTGCTCGTTACCGGGCCGCCCCTCGGTCCCGAAGGGAGCCTGCTGGAGCGGGCCCGGTCGCAGCATGTTCCGTTGACCATTGTTCCGTCGTTGCGGCGAGCAATTCACCCCTGGCGAGATGCAGTGAGCTACCGCGAGCTGAAACGGGCCGTGCGTGACTTCAAGCCTGACGTGGTCCACACGCACAGCGCCAAGGCGGGCGTCCTGGGCCGCGCCGCGGCGTGGGAGCTGGGGGTGCCTGCCATCGTGCACGGCGTGCACGGCGCTCCCTTCTATCCGTATCAAAACCCATTCGTCCGCAGATTCTACCGCGCCTGCGAGCGCTGGGCCGCAAGGCGCTGCCATGCCTTCGTCAGCGTCGCCGACGCCATGACTGATCTGATGGTCGAGGCCGGCGTCGCCGCGCGCGAGAAGTTCACGACCATCTACAGCGGCATGGAGACGGAGCCGTTTCTACGGGCGGACGAACACCGGGCGCACGTCCGGCGCCAATTGGGCTACACCGACGAGCAAATTGTCGTGGGCAAAATTGCGAGGCTCTTCCACCTCAAGGGGCACGACGACGTGATCGCCGCCGCCGAAAAGCTGGCGGCCAGGCATCCGGCGGTTCGGTTTCTCTTCGTCGGCGACGGCATCTTAAGGGAACAGCTTCAGGCAAGGATTGCGGCCGCGGGCCTGGCGGACCGCTTTCGGTTTACCGGCCTCGTTCCGCCCGAGCGCATTGCGGAGTTGATCGGCGCGATGGACGTTGTCGTCCACACGAGTTTGCGTGAGGGGCTGGCGCGGGTCCTGCCGCAGGGTTTGATCGCAGGCAAGCCCGTGGTCAGCTACGACATCGACGGCGCGCGGGAAGTCGTCGTTCCCGGCGAGACAGGCTATCTCTTGCCGCCGCGCGACGTGGGCGGGCTCGTCGCAGCGCTCGACGAATTGGTCGCCGACCCGGCGCTTCGAGACCGCCTGGGGGCCGAAGGACGTCGTCGCTTCGCCGAGGTCTTTCGGCACCAGCACATGACCGAGCGGACGCGGGAGCTGTACGAGAAGCTGTTGGCGGCGAGTGGCAACCGAGGATACGATGAGGCGAAGGGCGTTGGCGCTCTGGGTCTTGGGTCTTAGGTCTTGGGTTTCGGGTCTTGCCCGCTTGGGTTGTAGACCTGAGACTCAAGACCTTCTTTCTTCTTTTCTTCGAGTGATCGCGTGGCACTGGCAGGTCAACAATACATCGGCCCGTATCGCCTGTTGAACATGGTGAACCGCGGGCAAACCAGCCAGGTGTGGGCCTCCATCGACGATCGCACCCAGACCCGCCGCGCGATCAAGATCCTGCTCAGCGACTTTCGCAACCGCGAGCATCTCGCCTACATGAAAAACGAGTTTCTCGTCGGCAAGGCGCTCGATCATGAGCACGTGATTCACATCTACGATTATGGGGTGAGTCAAAAGATTCCCTATCTCGTGATGGAGTTCTTTCCTTACCCCAACATGAAAGACATCATCCAGCGCGTCGTCGATCAGCAGCGCGTGCTGGAACAGGTGGCCTTCATGATTCCAACGATCATTGAGCGGGCTGCGGCCGGCCTGGCCTACCTGAACGAGGGCGGATGGGTGCACCGCGACGTCAAGCCGGACAACTTTCTGGTGAACCTCGAAGGCGAGGTGAAGTTGATCGACTTCGCTCTGGCCGTAAAAGAAAAGAAGGGCCTAGGAAAACTGCTGGCACGCAAGAGCAAGGTCCAGGGGACGCGCAGCTACATGTCGCCGGAACAGATTCGCGGCCAGCCCCTGGGCGTAGAAGCCGACGTCTACAGTTTTGGATGCACAGTGTTTCATCTGCTGGCTGCGCGGCCACCCTATACGGGCGTGACGAGCAGCGATCTTTTGAACAAGCACCTGGCCGCGCCCGTTCCTCTGATTGAGGCCTTCAATCGCAACGTCAATCCGGCATTCTCGCAACTCCTGCAGTCGATGATGGCCAAGGAGGCCAAGAAGCGCATGCCGAACATGAAGGAGTTCCTGCGGCACCTGAAAGTGACGCCGGTCTTCAAAGAGCCGCCGGCCGTTCCCGCGGCGGCGCGCGCATGAGGATCCAGGTCTGGGAGGACGTCGAGACATCAACCCGAAGCGCCTGCGAGCAGAAAGCTCCAATCTGCGTGGTTCAATGAGCCGACCGCTTCAGTTCAGCAGGATCGTTCAAAAACGCAAAGCATTTCGCCCGCATCTTGAGGTCGGTTCAGGGGCGGCAATTACCCGTCATGACGTGCGCAGGCAGTCAGCCGTGCAAATTCCGTGGATAAGGGTATTGATGGGTGACAAACCATAGTTCCGCTCGTTTACTATCCCGATAGGGACCTCGATGGAAAACGACTGGCCGAGATTAGAAAGCTCTTTCCAGAGGCCGAAATCTGGTGCTTTGATGATGCGAAACGGAGTCCGCCACCGGGCATGAAGCGATTCGCCGAAAGATAGACCTGCTCCACCTTGTCGGAGGTTGCAGCCGGACGTTGCGAGACAGTTCCTCCAAGGCCCAAGACCTTACTTTGGACTAGGCCCCCTGGCCGTCGCCGTGTAACCTAAAGCGCCATGGCTACCATGAATCAACGGCTTGCTTTTGAACGTCCGATCGACGAGCTGGAGATCCGGCTGAGAGAGGCCGAATCGCGCGACGACGGCTCACAGCAGGCAGCCGAAGAAATCCGCCGTCTGCGCCGCGAGCTGGCGGAGACCAAGAAGCGGGTCTACAGCCAGCTTCGCCCCTGGGAGACGGTGCAAGTTGCCCGGCACGACGACCGGCCGCGTACCGCCGATTATCTCGACCTGGTCTTCGAGGAGTTTGTCGAACTGCACGGAGACCGAACCTTCGGCGACGACCGGGCGATGCTCACCGGCTTCGCCAAGCTCGAGCAATACAAGGTGCTCGTGATCGGGCACCAGAAGGGCCGGACGCTGAAGGAACGGCAAGAGTGCAACTTCGGCTGCGCTCATCCCGAAGGCTACCGAAAAGCGCTGGCCAAAATGAGGCTGGCCGCCAAGTACCGCTTGCCCGTGATTTGCCTGATCGACACTCCGGGCGCGTTTCCTGGCGTTGGCGCCGAGGAGCGCGGACAAGCGCAGATCATCGCCACCTCCATGCTGGAGATGGCCCGATTGCCCACCCCCATCATTTGCACTGTGATTGGCGAAGGCGGCTCGGGCGGCGCTTTGGGCATCGGCGTCGGCGACAAGGTGGCCATGCTCGAGCACGCCTACTATTCGGTAATCAGCCCCGAGGGGTGCGCCGGCATCCTCTGGAAAAGCGCGAAGTACGCCGAGCAGGCGGCCGAGGCGCTGCGGATGACCTCCAAGGACCTGCTCCGGTTGGGCGTGATCGACGACGTGATCGAGGAACCTCTCGGCGGCGCCCACCGCGATCTGCACCAGGCGGCCGCCCGGCTGAAAATGTATTTGATCAAAAGCATCCGCGAGCTTAGCTCGCAGCCAACCGACTCACTGCTCGCCGCCCGCTACCAGAAGTTCCGTCGGATCGGCGCGTTCTTAGAGACACCTGCGTCGACGTGAGGCGTCTAGCCAGGATTTCAAGTCGAGTTCTCGAGGTCGCTGCAACGTCCGATAATGTTTCTTATGTTCGGTTGGAAGTCCGGATTTTCCTGGCACGGGTCGGGAAAAGAAACTGTCTCGAAAGACGCGAATAACGCACGACCCGACTTGGGGTACTTCAACCTGTATGCCGACGGCCGAGTCGGCAACTCGTCACTTGGGTTTCAAATCGACGTGCGAGACATCTTCCCGCGGCTGCCCGACAGTGAGCAGGAACTTGCCGCCGGCTGGGACGGCGAAGGACCGATGGAGGAGAAGCACCACTATCAAGTCAAGTCGAGCGAAGCTGCACGGACACAAATTATTGACGTCACGACCAGCCCGATGCACGACATTTATCTTTTGACTGCCCAAGCGGCGTTTGAGTTCGACCTCCGTCGCGGAATGGTCGCGGGAGCTCAGCTAACCAACAGCCAGGGCTGGGGCATTAAGGGAGAGGGAACAGGCGAGTTAAAGCTCACGGGGTCAGAGATGCACGGCGCCGACTCGACGTCGCGGCTTGCCGACGAAATGCAGGGTTATTTCGAGGCGGCGGACGATTACACCAAGCTGACGGATCAGGCTGAAAACAACGCCGACCGGAGCGAGCCGCTTTGTGCCGAGGCAAAGGAACGTCTGCAGAGTGCCGCGTCGCGATTGACTTCCCCGATTCTGAAGACGCAGGCCGAATCGCTTCTTGCCAAGCACGACACGACCGCCAAATACGCCGTACAAGCCGCCGAGCGGCGAGCGAAAGTCCTCGGAAAGGAGGCCGCCAACTTCGAAACGACGGATCTCGATGGCCATCCCTTTTCGCTCAAGAATCTCCAGGGCAAGGTGGCGGTGCTGGACTTCTGGTATCGAGGTTGTGGTTGGTGCATCCGAGCCATGCCGCAAGTGAACGAAGTGGCCCGCTCTTTTCAAGGTAGGCCGGTTGCCGTAGTCGGCATGAATACGGACCGCGAGATTGACGACGCAAAGTTTGTTGTGGAAAAGATGGGTCTGGAATACACGAACATTAAAGCGGAAGGCTTGCCCGAGAGATTCCAAGTGGAGGGATTTCCTACTTTAGTCGTCATCGACCAGAAAGGGATCGTTCGCGACTTTCACGTCGGATATTCGCCCACACTTGCAGCCCAGCTGAGCGAGACCATTCACGCCCTGCTCGCGGAGCAGTAACCGCTTTCGCACTACGACGTCAACAGTGAATCGCTAGCCTTAACGAGCATCCGCCGGAGCCTTGCTGGCACAAGCAGGCCCCCCCTGCCCTGCCCTTCTTATGTCGCCGTCCCGCGAGCCAACCGCAGGATTGCCTCCTCGGCAAGCTGCTCCGTGTTCATCAATGAGCGGGCCGCCTTCAGCGACACGACTTCGCCGTCGCGCACGAGTTGGAATTCGCCGCACTGCTGGCCGGGAAGTCTGTCGATGACGTCGACGCGGTTGGTTTGCAACATCGGTTTCAATTTGCCGAGCGCCGTATCTTCCTTGATCCTTCCCAAGAACCAGGCCCGGATGTTCTCGCGGCACTTGTAGTCAAGATCACCCGGACTCTGCGTGGCCAAGAGCAGCCCAAGGCCTGCCGAACGAGCTCGCTTCAAAAGGTCTTCCAGCGGTGCCTTGCTGGCCGGCTGCGACCGCGCCGGCAGATAAATGTCGGCTTCGTCGAGCAGCAAAGCGGCTTGCAATGCCGCGCTGGGATGACCGCCGATCCAGCGCCGCAGCTCATTCAAGAATTGTGCGATCCAGAATTGCACGTCGGTCGTGTCGCCCAGGAACTTCGTGCTCACGAGGGTCAGCCTCGTCTTGCCGTTACTGTTGGATCTCAACAGGCGGTCAAAATCGAGGCGCTCGGCCGTGGTGGCGAAGAGTTCCCCGCGCGTCAGCCTCAAGGTTTCGAGATTCTGGACGATTTTCCTGAAATGTTTCGTGTCGAGTTTGCCAATTGCGTTTACCAGCGAAGGGTCGGCCGAATCGACGAGCTCGATCAATTCCTCGATTCCCGACTCTTGGTCTGGCCGCAAAGTCGCCAGTTGCTTGACCGCGTGAATCAAGATGGCCCGTTGCGGCCCGTACCGTGACTCCGGACCGAACCCGACAATGCTCGCCAATGCGGAGCCCGTCGATGCTGCGAGTTGGTCGAACTGGCCGTCGGCCTTCATGCCGGCCGGCACCAGCGGCAACCTCAGCGGACGGCCGCGCGCGTTGCCCGGCGTAAACAGATCTACCGTCAGGACGTCGCAAAACGATCGCTTCCGCGCAGTAGTCTGGCTGTCGCTGCAGGGTGTGTTCCGCCAGTCCGGGTCGGCATAACGGCACAGGTCTCCCTTGCGATCGACCAGCACTACGGGCGCGCGGCGCTCGATAAGCTGTTCGATCAGATTGAGCGCGACGGTCGTTTTGCCGCTGCCTGTGCCTCCCAGAAACGCGGCGTGCCGACAAAGCTCGTCGGCCTCCATTTCAACAGGCGCAGCGCTCAGTCCACTGCTCACCCCTACGTGCAATGCCCCAAACGCGGTCGATCGCGGGAACTCGAACGGCTTCGACGGCGCCGGCCCTTCCGGCACCGTGGAGCGGGCGCTGCGGCTCAGCGTAGCGTTTGTGGCTGGGGAATCGGGCCCGACCAGTTCATCGAGACAGAGCAACTCTCGCAACGACTGAATGCGGGTCAGCGGTTTTTCCGAGGATAGCCAGGCGCTAAATGCCGGGTGACTTTCGTACCGCCGTCGAAAATCCTCGAAGGCCAGCATGGTGCGCCACTGCGAGTCTTCGATCACCGTACGCCGCCCACCACGCGCGATATAGTCGCCCAGCAACGCCGAGATTTGCGCTCCTGGGTTGGAAGGAAACTCCATCGATCGCACCAGGAACTTTTTCTTCTCGCCAGCCAACTCCTCAATCTCGCGCACTTGCCTCGCGAGTCCGCCTCCCTGGGGCCGCTTGTTGCAGATGCCGACGAGCGTTTCGACGACTCGTGCTCCAACACCGGTCTTGAGGTCAATCAAGCGTCCAGTTGGCGTTGTTTCAAAGGCGTCGCCGTTGTGCGGCGTTTCGTCGTTGCAGCGCACGACGGCGGTAGCCAGGATGCTCGCCAGTTCCGACTCGTCCGACGGAACGGCCCACTTGTTCTCGGCCAGGAAGGTCTGCCATTTCGCCTCCAGATCGGTAGCGCCCGCCGGTGGCTGACTCGGCTCGGCGATGTCGTCTGGCGGCTGGGACTCACCGTCGGGCGGCGGCGACCTCTTAAGGCGATATTCCTGTTGGAAACGTCGGCACCAGTCGAGCACGTCGCGCGTGCGGGTGTTTCTCCGCCCGCGCAAGGCCTCAACGGGGATGGGAAACGAGGGATCATTGCGGTCGATGTCGACGCCGGCATCCTCATAGAGCACGGCCAATCGGCACGTCACGAGGTCGATGATCTCCTGTTCGGTGCGACGGCTTTCCAGGCGGATCTTGTCGGGATCGCGTTCAATGCGGTCCACCAGCGACTGCGCTAGCGAGCCCTTGAGCTGCTCGTAGTAGTCCTCGAGACAGGCGATGACCACCGCCGCCGAGGGAACGTTCTCGACCACGCTGTTCAAGGCGCCCATCGCGCGGCGAAAAAGCTCCTTGGCGTTTTCCAGATTGTACATTTCCTCAAGCTGGTCGACGAACAAAACCAGCGGGCGACCCTGAACGGCCCACATCAAATAACCCAGCGACTCGATCATCTCCAAGGGGTGAGAGTCGTCGGTCCGCGGCACGATGCCTCCCAGCGCCTCGCGATCGAATCTCGACAGGTCTTCGCAACGCAGGTAACTGTGGGCCGCCGCCCGCAGAGCGGGGTCATGCCGCTGCAAATAGACCAGCGCTCGGATCGGGTCGACGAGACCGTCGCGGGTTGCATTGATCTCCGCCAGGATGTCTTTGGCCAGATGGTAGACGCATTCCGCCAACTCGTCGCTGCCGAAATGCGCCGTCCGCAATTCGTCGATGATCGTTGCGTAGTCCGGCCCGAGGCGCTCCACCATGGCGGTCGAGAGGCATATCAAACCGGAAAGCTGGACGCGCCCGTCGTCATAACGCTCGTCAAGAGAGGCCAAGAGCTTCGACAAGATGTAGCGGCCGTAGTTGTGCGTGGGCGTGGTCATCTGCAGGTAGCCGCAGTAACCCAGATCCCGCGAGTGGACGTAGTTGCGAAAGGCCCGCATCAGGTGCGTCTTGCCGCTGCCCGATTCGCCCACAAGGAGCAGGCTTCGCCCCGACGGCGTGCCGGGAGGAGTCGTGGCACGCTCGATCATCAACTCAAAAACTTCGCGAGCCTCGGCGTGGATCGACCGCACGTCGAAAGGATCGCTGGTGCAGATTTCCTTTGCGTGACAGACCGAATGAAAGACCTCCCGCCCAGCGGGCGAGCAAAATGCTTCTAGGCGCGGGTCGTCGGTAGTGCCAAAAACACCAGACATGGCAGCGAGAGGTTTTGGGGCTTGCGGGTCTTGGCTGGTAGGTCTGGCCTGAAGGTCTCGCGGTTAGACGAATGCACCAGACCCCAGGAACGAAGGCCCAAGACCTGTTCTTAGATTCTTACGAAATGAAACGTCGCGTTATCGTAGACGGTCGACGACTCCTGCACGTCGACCGGGTTCATCGCTTCGACCAGGTCGGCCCGGCTGAGCTGCAGCAGCCCGTCGCGGTTCGCCTCCAGCAGCCGCTGCTTGAACGTTCCGAGCTCGGGGGCGGCGCCCAGCGGGCCGTTCATTTGCCGCCAGACGTGAGAGATAAAGACCTTGTTGTCGCCAAAACGCGCGGCGGCCTGACACCGCCGCGCAGCGTCGATCACCTGGCTGGCGAAGGTTCCCAGGTCGTCGGTGCTCGCGCCCGGCGCGGGCACCGAGGCGAGCAACCACTGGCGCAGCGCGGCCGACCGCAGCTCGGTGAGGGTCGTCTTGTTCGCTCCCAGCGCCCTCGCGGCCAACGCCGCCGCTAATTGAGTCGCGGTGACCTTCCTGGCGGGCCTCTGGCCCAGCCCGATTTGCTGAATGACGTTCTCCGCCGTGAAGTCGGCCTCGCTCTCGACGCCGATCAGCTTCCAGGCCAGTGTAGCGAGCACGGTTTTTGCTGTGGCGCCGTTTCGCGGCGAAAGCCGCCTCGCCTGCGAGATGACGGCCAACTTGAATTGAGGAGCACTTTTCAACTGCTGTGCTTTGGCGGAGCCGGGCTGGCAGTTCATGGCCAGGGGAAGCAAATAATCCGCTTGCAGCGTGGCCCACTTCACCTTGTCGGGCAGTTTGGAGACTTGCAGGAAGTTCAGTGCATGTCGGCGCCCGGCGTCGGTCGGCGTTAAGGACTGGCCCGATCTTTTGCCGGGCGACCGACCGATGAGCCCTCGGTCGATTAACCGCTTCCAATGAGCCTCAAACATCGAGTTCCACTCGCCCTGAGCGATTCCGGCAGCGGCGATCTTGCCGACGTCCTGCCTCGCTTTGGTCGGCGTCGCAGGCTCCAACAATCTGACGAGGATCATCAGATCCAATGTTTCAAGCGGAGCGGAACTATCGATATCCGTCATGCTGCCGCTCCTCGCCCCCTCTCCCCTGCCCTGCCCTGCCCTCCCTAGCTGGTTCACGGCGCACCGCGCTCACGACGGTTTCCAAAATCTCCTCCAACCTGCTGGCGACGTCGTCCGCCAGACAGCGGATAACAAAGTATCCAGCGTGTTGCAGAAGCACGTCTTTGCGCCTGTCCCGTCGGTAGGCGTCCAGGTCGGTGAAGTGGTAAAAGCCGTCGATTTCGACTGCCACACGCGGGGCACGCGCCAGGAGATCAACTTCCACGGACCCCTTGGCACCCGGCAGTTCGAGCAAGCCGTTAAGCTCGAACAGGCCGTTCGTTTGTGGATGGGCCTGCAACCGCTCGTAAAGATATCGCTCCGCGGCGCTTCGCGCTGCGTCGTCGTTCTCCCGTGGTTCGATGCTCGGTAGTTCACTCCCGGAAAAACGAGCGTTCGCCGCGATGCCGAGATGGTGGCCCTGAGCCCTGGCCGCCGAACCGAACCAGGGCCGAGCATGGGACACATCCGCACCAACGGTTCCTGCTGCGGAAATGCCCGGCTGGATGCTTGCCGCCGTCTCTGTCGTCTCCTGGCTGTCGGCCAGCCAAACTACCCCTTCGCGCACCAGCGCCAGGCTGCGGCATTCGGGTGTCGACGCCAGATACTCTTCCAACCTTTCGGGGGTGGTCGTCACGAAGATCGGCAAGGTCGGCACCACCGACACCAGCGAAACCACCTTGCCAAGAATCGACCGCAACGACGCGACGTCGTTGGTGCGCGCGGCGGCGAGCAAAATGGGCGTCCGCTCCTCGCCGACCAGGGCGATGATGCCCGAGACCGCGCGGAACAAGTCGCCCTCGCACGCATCGATCAGCCGATCCCAGAGCCCGCGCGTCGTCGAGCCGTTCTGGCAGCTCTGTTCGACGACTGCGCGGCATACCGCGTCGGCGGGCGGCACACTCTTGGTTCCCAGGGCGACGTCGAGAAACATCGTTTGCTCGTGAGGCGACCGGCTCGGCAGCGACGACAGCTCACTCGGTTCGCAGCCGGCGCGTTCCGCCAGCCACGCGTAAGCCGCAGTCGTGATGTTGCGAGATTCGCTGAGCGCCGCAAACCAGCAGGAAACCGCGTCCCCTTGTTCGATATCCGAGAGCTCGCGAACGGCCCGTTTTTCGCCTTCTGCCCAGACTCGGACGAGCCTCACCGGAGCCTCGCCTCGCCCCGCCACCACGGTGATGGTTGGGACACGTTGCCGGCGGCGCACCTGGTGCCGAGATAACACCGGCAGCGCGAGGCTCGCCGCAAGCGGCGACGGTGTGACACCACGACGGTTGATCGGTGAGACAGGCATCTCTCTCCCCTCTCCTCCCTGCTGCTCAAAAGGCCTCTCGTCAAGTTATCGGGTCCGTCTGGCGATTTCAAACCGCCGCAAAAAACGCGCCCCCTGCCCTGCCCCGCGCTTGATCCTGCCGACACGATTCGCTCACATATTCCTTGCGCAATAGGCCAGTGAACGATGTTCTTCCAAGGCGAGGACGAAGCCGTGCGGGGCGGTGTGCGATGCCAACTTGTCGCCCCCCTGCCCTGCTTGCTCTCAATTCGCGTTGGTTCGTTCAATGAGCCGTTGCAGTAGTTGACCGGCAGCTCCCGAGTCGACAGCCTCCCCAGCGAGCTCCACGCCCCGGGGCAGAGTTCCGGCTCGGCCGGTGACCCAAAGCGCGGCGGCAGCATTCACCAGAACAATGTCACGAGCCGGCCCCCGCTCACCGGCCAACACCTGGCGGACCAGCGCCGCACTTTCGGCCGGCCCCTCCACACGGAGAGAATCGAGCGGCGATACCCGTACACCGAAGTGTTCCGGCGACCAGATATGCTCCGTGAGCTGGCCATCGCGAACTTCCGTCACGCGAGTTTCGGCGGCAATCGTGATCTCGCCCAGACCATCGACGCCATGGACAAGGGCTGCTCGCGTGGTTCCCAGCCGCGCCAGCGCGGCGGCCAAACGGGGTCGTAGCTCGTCGCACCCAACGCCCATGAGCTGGTAAGGAGCCGCCGCCGGATTGGTGAGCGGACCGAGCAAATTGAAAATCGTGGTCACCCCCAGCCGTTGGCGCACGGGAGCAACATGTTTCATCGCCGCATGGCACAGGGGCGCGAAACAGAAGCAGACGCCGAGCTCGTCGAGGCAATCGGTCACGCAGCTCACGTCGGCGTGGATATTCACGCCCAGTTCGGTCAGCACGTCGGCCGAGCCGCTCTTGCTCGTCACGCGACGGTTGCCGTGCTTGGCCACGTTGGCGCCCGCCGCCGCAGCCACCAGCGCGGCAGATGTGCTGACGTTGAAAATGCCCGAGGCATTGCCCCCCGTGCCGCACGTGTCGACGATCGCCTGGCGACGACTGCAAATCGGCGTCATGTGCCGGCGCATGGCTGCCGCGGCGCCCGCAATCTCGTCGACCGTTTCTCCCTTGCGACGCAAGGCGAGCAGGAAATCGGCGATCTGCCCCTCGGTCCACTGGCCCCGCATGATGCCGTCCACGGCAGCGGACGTCTCCTCGAACGAGAGGTCGTGGCGGGCAGCGCCACGGGCAATCAGCGAGTCGATTAAATCTGTATTAAGCATTGGTGAGTATTTCGGTTTCCGCGATTTTAATCGACGCGGCGCGAACTACTATGGTAACCAGTTGCGGTGGCGACTTACGCGTAGTATTGAGGAGCATTCGCACGACGACACACCGCGCGGCGAGGCGGGCCGCGCGGCACAGCCGGTTGCCACCACGACCCTGCGGCGAAAACCCAAGTTTAATGCTAACCGCCCTGCCCTGCCCTCTTCCAAAGGGCGAGGGGAGCTCTGATGAACCTACCGTTTCGTCTCACGGCACTGGTTGCCGAGTCGCTGGTCTATGGACCATCGTTTGGATACCTCAATTACCTGATCCGCTCCCCTGCCCCCCTCGATCCCGAGACCACATGGCAAGCGATCACCCGCCGACCGACCGCCGTGGAGTGCGCGATCGTCGACCACTACCCCCCTTCGTTCTTGCGTCGATGGCTACTGGCTTTCAAGGAACGCCAGGACCACCTGCTCGGCATCTCGGCCCACTACGACGTCTCCAACGAATTCTACGAGCTGTTTCTCGACCGGCGATACATGTTTTACTCGTGCGCCGATTTTCACACGGGCCAGGAGACGATCGAGGAAGCCCAGCAGCACAAGGCCGACTTCATCTTGAAGCTCATCGATCCCAAGCCCGGCGAGCGCATCCTTGAGCTGGGATGCGGCTGGGGGCCGATGCTCAAACGCATCTACGAAGCGACTGGCGACAAGCAAAACCTCACCGGCTACACGCTCTCGCGAGAGCAGGCGGCCTACAACGCAGCGCACCACGGCTTCAACGTCGAGTTGAAGAACTTTATCACGGCCGAATACCCGGAAGGAGCGTTCGACAAGATCTACTCAATCGGGGCCTGGGAGCACGTGCGGCCGCGCGAGGTACCCCAGTTGCTGGTCAAGTTGCATCGGGCCCTAGTACCCGGCGGACGGCTGGTGCAGCACTTCTTTTGCCGGCTGCAAGAGAGCCTTCCAGCCGCGGCCGTGGTAAGCCAGATTTTTTTCCCCGGATCGATCAACTCGTCATTCCGCTACCACTTAAGAGCCCATGAGACGGCCGGCTTCCACCCGCGGCACGTCTCCATCCACGACTACCGCCCTACCCTGCGGGCCTGGTTCGACAAGCTCGTGCAAAACCGCGATCGGGCCATCGAACTCGTGGGCGTGAAGACCTACAACCGCTACTTGGTCTTCTTTCCGGCCTCGTGGCACTACTTTGATCGGATGACGGGGTTCGTAGTGCGGCTCGTCTTGGAAAAAGCACCGCCGACGCAGTAAAGGGCGAGGTTCGACCTCAACAGAAGGTGTCCCTGCACCACGGCCGGGCTGCCGTTGAAATCGCTGGCGTCGGAATCGAATTGGTTATGAGCCAGCACCTTAAACTTTTCTCCCTGGGCCAGCACGTAGACGCCGTTATGTCGGCTGACCGCATAGAGATTGCCGTCGGCCGCCACCATCGACGCATAGACGGGAGAGTTCATGCCGCGACCGCCACCGCCGGCCAAACCCGGCAAGCGCTCGCGATAGACCTGGTCGCCCGAGTCGGCCCGCAGGCAGCACGCGATTCCCTTATCGTCGACCCAGTAAAGATGCTCGCCCAGCACGACCGGCGACGGGACGTAGGAGCCGATCGTCTTTTTCCAAAGAACGTTCGTCTTGCTGACGTCATCGCGTCCGCCGGTTCGGATGGCGATGGCCGCCGACCCCCCCGGACCACCCCCGAGCGCATAAACCACCCCGTCTTTGGCGACGATCGTCGTGTTGGACGTGCCTCGCACGGGCGCGTACCAGAACAACCCGCCGTCTCGCGGATCGAGGCCCCAGATTTCGTCGGGCAGGTTCACCACGAGTTCGTCCCGGTCGCCCGCTTTGACGATCACAGGCGTGCTCCACGAGCCGGCGTAGCCGTTGGCGTCGGTCTTCCACACCTCCTGGCCGCTGGCGGCGTCGAGCGCGATGATCGCCTGGCTTTCGGCGTTGGCGTTGACGATCACCAGGTTCTTGTAAAGCGCCAGGCTGGCCCCGGAGCCGAATCCCATGACGGCCAGTCCGCTGCCCACGTTGGTTTGCCAGAGCTGGTTGCCGTCGAGGTCGAACGCCAGCACACCCGATTTGCCGAAGAAGACGAACACCCGCTGGCCGTCGGTCGCCGCGGTGTGCGAGGCGTAACCGTGATCCGCCAGCATGCCCCCGTAGCGGTCTTCCGGCAGGGCGGCCGGCACCGATTTTCGCCAGAGGATACGTCCGTCGGGCAGATTGACGCAGATCAGGTCGCGGGTCAGCTTGTCCTGATTGCCGGGGGCCGATCGGTCGAGGCCGTAGCCGCTGTAGCAGGTGAGAAAAACCCGATTGCCAACCACGATCGGGCTAGAGCTTCCGGGGCCGGGCAATTCGGTCTTCCAGGCGATGTTTTCTGAGTCGCTCCAGGTAACGGGAAGCCCTTTGTCGGAGCTGACCGCCAGACCATCTGGTCCGCGAAAGCGGGGCCAGTCGTCGCCGCGGGCGGCACCCGCGATGACTAGTTGCAGAGCACCGAGAACAAGAAACTGACCGAGGCAGAATCGTGTCATGGATGGGCTCACTTGAGGCCTTTCGAGAGAGCTCGCCCCGCGGGAGTAGTGGCCGTGGAGTGTACCGCGGTTACGCCCTGCCGACAACAACGGCTTGCCGGGCGTGCGGGTCAGACTCGTTAACCGGCGGCCAACCCGCCCGCGAGCTTCCCGCGCTAGGCGCTGACGCCAGCGTAAAAGGCGGTTGTCGGCAACCCCGTCCGCTCGCGAACAAGGGCGGCCAGGGCGTCGACTTCCCCGTTCGATAGCGATGCAACGAAACTTTCCGCGGGCGGCCGCGCCACCGTGTAGATTTGCACGAGTTTCAGCGTGCCGCCGGCCGCCACGATCTCGTTCAGACGGTCGCAAAAGGCCGTTTGCTCGTCGGGAGGCGGCGATTGGTGGTGAACGCGCATGAAAAGAGCCTGGATCACCAGCGGGCGAAGCCTGGCGGCCGACGTGATGTTCTCGAGAATTCGCTGGAAAGGGATGCTCGTGCGTTCGACGAGCCTGTAGTACTCTTCGGTGCCCGCTTCGAGCTTCGCCCAGATTTCACCCTGGTTGGCGTCCAGGATCGCCAGCCCCCGCTCGACCGCCGGTCGGTGGAACATGCTGGCGTTGCTGATCAGGACAATCTTCACGTCGTCGAGGCCGTGCGCCTTTTTCACCGTCGCGCAAGCCTCGACGATCTCGTCGAAATTGCGGTACGTCGTCGGTTCGCCGTCACCGCTGAAGGCGATGTCGTTCAGCCGGCGGAACTGGGAGGGAGTCGTAGCGAATTTCTCGTCGGCGAACAGCTCTCCCGACGTCACCAGCCGCAACATCTCGCTGAGCTCGGCGAGCAATTTCTCGCGCGCCACGAACCGCGTCTCGCTCTGGTCGACTCGGTTGACCTGGCAGTAGATGCAGTCGAAGTTGCATACCTTATCGGGGTTGAGGTTGATCCCGATGGAGATACCGCCCGACCGGCGGCTGACGACCGGATAGACGAACCGGTTGGCGGCGAAGTGCCGCGGGTGATCGGCAAAAAGGCGCGTCACGCCAGTCGCTTGACCTCGGTGAATTCGTCGATCGAGACGGTTGAAAGCGAGCCGTCGTCGAGCCGCAGCGTCACCTCGTCGCTAAAAACCTTGTCGTCGAGATTCCGCCGGAAATGCAATCCGTGGCGGCGGCGCCGGACCTGCTCGACCGTGCCGACCGTGCGCGCTGTCCAGGTTTTCAGCCCGACCTTAACTTCGTGGATGACCTCGATGCGATATCCGGGGCACAGGCTGTTGAGGGCGTCGCGTGTGGTTGGTTCGATGGCTGACATACTTTATTTCTACCTTATTGGGCAACCGGCGGGGAGAGCAGGTCGGATGCGTCGTCGTTTAGCCGGCCAACGGCGCACGTGAAGTCGCGCGGTCCAACCTCTTGAATCCTGTTTCAAGAGCGACGTCGGCTGCCGGTTAAACGACGGCGCCCCCCTGCCCTGCCCCGCTCTCCCTGCCCTGCCCCGTTCTGCCCTCCCCTGCCCTAGACTTCCTTGGCGTTGATCCAGCTCATCAGTCGGCGCAGCCGGCGCCCGACCTCCTCGATTCCGTGGGCTCGCTCACGGCGCCGGATCGCCTTGAACGCCGGCGCGTTGGCTTTATTCTCCAAAATCCATTCGCGAGCGAATTGGCCGGATTGGATCTCGTGCAGAATCTTTTTCATCTCGGCCTTGGTCTCTTCGGTCACGATCCGCGGCCCGCGCGTGTAGTCGCCGTATTCGGCTGTGTTCGACACGCTATAGCGCATGTAGTTCAGGCCACCCTGATAGAAGAGGTCGACGATCAGCTTCAACTCGTGCATGCACTCGAAGTAGGCCATCTCGGGCTGGTAACCGGCCTCAACCAGCGTCTCGTAAGCCGCCTTGACCAGGGCGCTGACGCCCCCGCAGAGCACCGTCTGTTCGCCGAACAGGTCGGTTTCGGTCTCTTCGGCGAACGTGGTTTCGATCACACCCCCACGCGTGCCGCCGATCCCCTTGGCATAGGCTAAACCAAGTTGCCGGGTCTTGTCGCTGGCACCCTCATTCATGGCGATCAAGCAGGGCACGCCGCCCCCCTTCTCAAACTCGCTGCGCACCAGATGGCCGGGACCTTTAGGTGCCACCAGCAAGCTATCGACCCCTTCGGGCGCCACGACCTGACCGAAATGGACGTTGAAGCCGTGCGAGCACATGAGAATGTTTCCGGGCTTGAGGTGCGGCCGCACGCTCTGACGGTAAATGTCTCCTTGCACCTCGTCGGGCAGGAGCATGTTGACCATGTCGGCCTGCTCGGTTGCCTCTTCGGCCGACACCGGTTTGAAGCCGTGGCTGAGGGCGAGGTCGTAGTTGGGGCTGCCGGGGCGCTGGCCCACCACGACGGTGCAACCGCTGTCGCGCAGGTTTTGAGCGTGGGCGTGCCCCTGCGAGCCGTAACCCAGAATAGCGATCGTTTTGCCCTTCAACAGCGAAAGGTCGGCGTCTTTGTCGTAATAGATTTTGGCGTGCATAGTTGGTGGGGTGGTTGTTTACTCGGCCGTTCGGCGTGCGCCGCGGACCATGGCAATGCGGCCGGTGCGGACCAGCTCTTTGATCCCAAAGGGGCGCATCAACTCGATAAAGGCTTCGATCTTGCGTTCCTGGCCGGAGATTTCGATCATCAATTCTTCTGGACCGACGTCGACGATGCGGCCGCGAAAAATCTCGACCAACTCCTTGACCTCGCTCCGCATGCCGCCGGAAGCGACGGCCACCTTAATGAGCATCAGGTCGCGCTCGACGAAATCCTTGGAGCTGATGTCGAGGACGCGGACGACCGTGACAATCTTTTCGAGCTGCTTGCGAACCTGCTCAAGCACGCTATCGTCGCCGACGACGACGAACGTCATCCGCGAGAAATGGGGGTCTTCGGTTTCGCCGACGGCCAGGCTGTCGATGTTGTAACCGCGCGACGCGAGCATACCCGAGATGTGCGCGAGCACCCCCGGAACGTTCTGGACCACCGCGGACAACACATGACGCATTTCGATCTCCGGCCCAAAGGAAAACCCCCATCGTAGTTTCGCCGCCGGGCATGAACAAGGGGGCGGCACCACCAGCGCGAGGCCGCAATTCAGGCTCTTGGCCCCGATAAGCCCGGTCCGGACTCGGACCGAAACTCCCTAAACCTGTCCAGGCTGCAAAGCCCAAGTCACCCGAACTCACCTTGCCAAGACGCCCTTGTTGTGTTCAAGTTCGGCCCCCGCCTGAGCCGACCCTTTTCGGCGCAAGGCGGAAAAAAAGCCCCGGCGCCTGCCGGGTGCAACGTGGCCGACGCATCCTATCTCGCTTACCCGGCTTAGCGAGACCGTACCGCACAAGGAGGAGATTCGATGGGCGCACTCGACCTGGCGTCATTTCGCGCGACCCCGCTGGTCCGCGAGCCGTTTGAATACCTGGTTCTGCCCGGTTTCGTGAAGGGGGAGGCACGGGCGGCAATCAACGCCGCCTACCCCGAAATCAAGCGGTCCGGGAGCTTTCCTTTGAGCGAACTAACATACGGTCCGGCCTTCGCCAACCTGGTGGCCGAGCTCAACAGCGACGAGGTGCGCACCGCCTTTGAGGCGAAGTTCTCGATCGACCTCACCGGCCGCCCCACCATGATCACGGCGCGCGGCTGTGCGAGCGCCCGAGACGGACGCATCCATACCGACACCTCGTCGAAAATCATTACCGTGCTGATTTACATGAATCCGAACTGGGAAGCCCCCGGGGGCCGGCTCCGGTTGCTGCGGTCGGCCGACAACCTCGACGACGTGATTCTGGAGGTGCCGCCCGACGAGGGGACGCTCCTCTGCTTTCGCCGCGCGAACAACTCGTTTCATGGTCACAAACCGTTTGTCGGTCAGCGACGCGTCTTGCAGTTCAACTGGGTCACGGAGCAGCGGTTCGTCGACCGAGAGCTGAAACGTCATCGTTTCTCTGCCTGGACGAAACGCATCTTGTCGCTGGGCCGGGCGAACGAGTATCGCACCGCTTCCTGAGACCTGCAACGGTTCCGGTTCTGGCACGGCCCCTCTTCACACTGTTCCCGTTCCCGTGGCAATTCGGCATCCGGATGCGCACCCTACCGCTGCACACCCGCACCTTCCAGCGGATCCTCCTCATCAAGCCCTCGGCAGTCGGCGACATCGTGCACACGCTTCCGGTGCTGGTGCGTCTGCGCGAGCGTTACCCGGACGCCCAGATCGACTGGCTCGTCACACCGGAAAACGCAGACCTGGTGCGGCACCACCCCGACCTGTCGAACGTCGTGCTCTTCGACCGCCGGCGGTACGCACGATTCGGAAGAGAGTGGTTCGCGACCAAGGGGATGTTGAACCTTCTGCGAACGATTCGCGGCAACCGGTACGACCTGGTGGTCGACCTGCACGGACAACTGCGTTCCGCGCTGTTCACGGTAGCCACGGGCGCTTCGGTTCGCGTCGGCTTCGAACGCACCCGAGAGGGAGCCTGGCTGGTCTACTCCCACCACATCCCGCTGCTGGCGGAACAGGTTCACGCGGTCGACCGCTATATGTGGCTGGGCCGTGTGCTGGGCTTCGAAGCCGGCATTCCCGATTTCCGCATCTATCTGCCGGAGTCGATCGACGCGCGCCTCGACCGGTTGCTTTCAGCACACGGCGTGGACGGCGGCAGCGACACCGGGCGACCGCTGGCGTTGCTGGTGCCGGGGACGGTCTGGGAAACGAAGCACTGGCGAGTCGATGGCTTCGCCGGAGTGGCTCGGCACCTCTTGCGCAGCGGCTACCGCGTCGTGCTGGCCGGGGCGGGAAGAGACCGGGGGCGTTGCGGTCAGGTGGCGGCTCTCTGTCCGGAGGTTTGCGATTTGTCGGGCAAGACCGCGCTGGCCGAGATGATTGCTCTGGTAAGGCGGGCGGCGATCTGCGTCACCAACGATTCCGGATCGATGCACCTGGCGACGGCCCTCGAGCGGCCCCTGGTGAGCGTGTTCGGACCAACCAGCCCGGTTCTTACGGGTCCCTACGCCCGGCCGGAAGCGGTCGTCCAGGCCCATGCGCCCTGCGCACCATGCCTTCTGCGGAAGTTGTCACAATGTCCGCACCATCATCTCTGCATGCAGGAAGTGACGGCCGGCATGGTCGTCCACCGGCTTGAGGCCCTACTGGCCCGCGCAGCTTAGTGCTTAGGGCAAATCGCCTCTTGGTGCGATAATTTGTCGCAGTTCGATCCCTGTGGCGGGGGCTGTGCCCCCGCTTCCCGGCCGCAGCCCAGAGGGATCCATCGGCTGCTAAAAATAACGAATTATTCAAGATATCTTACGGTATACGGCTTGCACAGATTTCATCGGCGGAAAGGCATTCTCTACCCACGTCGGCGGTTAAAGCTGCCGAAATCGCGGGGAGGCGACGGGTTTCTGCGGAGAACGAAGCGGCCGGCGGAACAGGCCTGTAAGGATTCGCGATGTGGACAAAAAATAGTCCTTGACATTTATTCACTGAGCAAATTCTGGTCATTTTTCCTATTTAAAGGCTCAAAGATCACCCGGCCCGCTTCCTTACGATTTTTTAAGGAAGGTTTTGCTATGAAGTTGAACAAGTCGACCGCGGTCATGGATTACAAGCTCGTTACGGCCTTCGAGTCGGTGCGCAAGCGCTTGCTGCGGCCGAAGTTTGCCGACCGGCTCGATAAACCCCTGGCCTATTGGGCGATCGCCACAGACCGGCGTTTGCCTCTGGCTTTTATGGGTCGTTCGTTACGGGAACTTCTCGACACGCCCTTTGACGACTTGTTCTCCACCGCGGGCATCGGGCAAAAGAAGATCCGCACCTTCTTGATGCTTCTCAACCGGGCTGCGCAACCCAAGCCGCTGGGTGCTCTTGCCGCCGACGAGGAGGACATTCCGGACGCCGCCAACGAATCCAAGGCGCAGACGGACGTCGTCAATCCGAGCATCGTTAGCGAGGCCCTTTGGGTGCGCTGGCGGGCCAGTGTGCGCAATTACGGCCTCGACCAGGAGCCGCTTGGACGGTTCGCGGCCACCTTGCTCGATATGCCGCGCGTGATCTGGCAACGGCCTCTGGGGAGCTACACGGAGCTGACGCTGGCCGAAATCCGATCGCTCAGAACCCACGGCGAGAAACGAGTGAGCGCCGTTCTCGACGTGTTCGGCAACCTCCACAGAATCCTTGTGAACCTGGATTCCCAAAGCCGCCTGGCGGTGCGGATCGTTCCTCGCTTCCTGATTCCGATCGAGGCCTGGGTGCTTCGCTGGCTGACGAACGTAGGCGTACCCACGAAGGACGAGGTTCGCGACGGTCTCGTGTCGCCGTTGATCGAGCAGATCAAGGGCGACTGCGGTCCGCTGATCGCCCGGCTGGCGGAAGGCCGGCTCGACTCGCAATCGGGTAGCGTGCGGAAGGCCGCCCACAAGCTGGGGCTGACGCGAGCAAGGATTTATCAACTCCTGAGCGAGGTGGCGGAAGTCACCACCTTGCGGTGGCCGGCCGGAGCAGCCTTGCTGGGTCAGCTTCGTAACAAGATGCACGATGCGGGTACCGAACCCGATCTTTTGGCCTGGCTCGACACGGTGATCGAACTATTCTTTGTCCGCGCACGAACGCAAGAGGAAGCTGAATCCTCGCCGCAACACGACGAGGTCGCTCGGGAAGGCGTTGCCCACAACGGTTCACGAAGCCGCACTCACGAGCGCAACGGGGGAACTCATGGCCGCAACGGGCATGAGGCCACCTCCAAAGCAACCGGGCGACGACGATCGGGTTCACCCTAACGCCCGCGGCTGTGTGCCGCGCGCGACGCCCCGGCTCCGACTCGCGATTGCGAGGCCGGCGTGACGTGGCCCGGGTCGACGCGCCTGTCGACCGAGCCGGGGGCGCTCGCCGTGCCTCCGGGCAGGTGCTCGATTGCCGGCACGGATGGACCGCGCGGGTCGCACACACCGACGAGACGACCGGCCAGACCGGCGATGGCACTCGGCCGCGGAACGCTTTTCAGCGTCTCGGTGGCAACAAGCCAGGCGTGCGCGGCCATGCTACCCAGCCAGCCCTCTTTTCCTCGGTGCCGCCAGAAGAGCCGCTCGCGCTGCCAAGCCCGACGGAACGCGCCGTCGCGCTCCAAAAGAGTTGACTCGATCATCACTTGCGACGTCGGCTCGAGCCTGATTTGGCCCCCAGCGCGAATCAGACGCAACGACAGGTCGATGGCCGCAAATCCGGGCGATAAGGTCTCGTCGAAGGAGCCGACTTCGACCACAGCCGAGCGGCGAAAGAATGCCGCCGGACGATCCGGCCCCGTCCAAGGGTCGCCCGTTCCCAACTCGCCCAGTGTCCGGCCCGACGCGTGGCCTATTTCTTTCCCTGCCGCCAACCAGTAGCAGCCCGCGCTCAAGAGACGCGTGGGACGATGAACGTCTAGCACCACCGGTGTCACTACCGACACGCGCAAGTCGGCGAAGTGCCGCGTCGCCCCGGCGGTCCAGCCGTCTTCAACCACCGCACCGCTTGGAAGCAGATGGATGACCTCCGCACGAGACGCCGCCAGCCCAGTGTTGATCAACCCGACCAGCCGTGAGCGAGCGGGCGCCTCCACGAACCTCACTTCGTTCTTCAGATCGTACGGATCCTCGTAGCGGCCGTTGTGGACGACGACGACTTCGCTGCGGGGTGGCTGGTTCTGCAGCACCGAAACCAGGCTGGTTTCCAGGGCTTCCCAGTTTCCCAACGTCGGAATGACGATCGACAAACGTGGCACAGATAAGTTTCCCAATTCACCGCAACTACAGTGGATTCCCGAACCGGTGCGACCGATACGACCGCGGTTATGCGGGGCACCTGTTTTGGCGAGCGATCGACGCTCTTCGTTAACGTCGGCCGAAGTGGCCGCGGGAATTCACCCGCCTCCGCCAAATCCCCAGGCAACGCGGATTAGTTTGCCCAGGTTACCCCGGCCTGAAACGCCGATGGCACGGCGGTCAAACTTCCATCTCATTCGGACCGTTCGGTTTTCGATGCGATCGCACGGTAGTGCCCCACCAGGGCTTCGGCCGCCCGCCTGACGTCAAAGTGGCCCTCAATCCGTCGACGGGCGGCAAGCGACATTTTTTCTCTCTCCTCAGGCGAGGTGATCAGATCGGCCACGGCCGCCGCCAGAGCCTCGTCGTCGTCTGCCTCGACGAGCCGGGCCATCGCGGGATCGGGGAAAATCTCGCGCGTCCCGCCTACGTTGCTGGCGACGGTAGGAACGCCCGCCGCAGCCGCTTCTAACAAGACCCGCCCCAGCGGTTCCTGCCGGGCGGGGTGTACCAACAAAGCAAGCTCAGGGAGAACGTCTGCCACACTCTCGAGGCTACCTAGAAAGTGAAACCGGCGCGCAAGCCCAGCGGAAGCGACCGCCACGTGCAGAGCCGCTTCGTAGGCGACGGCTTCCGCCTTTTGAGAGTGGCGTTCGCCGATCACCAACCAGTGGACGTTCGGCAGACAGTCTTTGATTCTCGCCGCTGCTCGAACCAGGACATCGTGCCCCTTGCGCATCACGAGTTGACCGATCGTGGCCACGAGCACGGCATCATTGGGTAGGCCGAGGCGGCCGTGCAGCCAGCACGTCGGCGGACGCGGTCCGAAAAGGTCGAGATCGACGCCGTTGTGGCAGACGTAGGTGCGATCGGCCGCGACACCTTGCCGCAGGTGAAATTCGCGTGTCGCCTGCGAAACGGCGAGCAGCCGCGCATGGCAACTCAAGTCGGCCACCGCCGCGGCGCTGAGACCAACGATGTCTCGAAGATGGGCGATGCTTGGCATACCGGCCCGCAGAGCGACCGGTCCCGAGAGTCGTCCCATGCTGAGGCTGTTGGCGTGCAGCAGCGCAGGGCGCAGCGTCGCTAACTGCGCCAGAAGCGATGCCCGTAGCACGTCGCGTGGCGGTCGTCGGCCATGCTCCGTAACGTGCAACGGCACGAGGGGCACGCCGCTTCTCGTCAGTTCGTTCGCCAAGGGTCCTTCCCGCGGCGCTAGCGCCACGGGCTCAATCCTCTCCTGCCGCAGCCCCGGCAGCGTAGCCAGCAGCGATCGCTCTCCGCCGTGCAACGTCGGGTACTCGAATAGCCAAGCGACTCGCAAGCGATTTCCAGCCCGTTCCAACTCCCGTTTATGATGGCAACGGTTGCCGCCGTCATGTTAAAACAAGCGTAACCGCCCCGAAATACCTCGGCTGTCTCGGATCAACGACGTATGACCAGCCTAACCGCACTTGACGACATTGTCGTTCCTGCACCCGTTCCCGATGAGATCTATCGCAGCTCTTTGCTGGGCGAGGAATTTGCCTTTCGCGGTCTCAAGCGCCTGCTGGGCGCGGCCGATGTGAGCAAAGCCGGCGACCGCGGCGCCGGCCTGGCGGCCCGATCGGAAGTCGAACGAGAAGCAGCGCGAACGATCCTTTCGTCGCTGACGCTGGAGCACCTCTACGAGCACCCACTCACCGACGACCAGGACGAAGTCGATTCGGTGATGCGCGTCAACTACGACGTCGACCGGCCGACGTTTGAACGGATCGCGCTCTGGACGGTCGGCCAATTGAAGAACTTTTTGCTCGAAGCACCCGCGGTGGAGGTGCAGCCAATTGGCTTCGGATTGACTGGCGTGATGGCTGCCGCCGTGACCAAGCTGATGGACACCCACGAACTGGTGTACGCGGCCCGAAAACTCCAGCGGCCGAGCCGGGCGCGCACGCGGCTGGGCTTGCCCGGCACTCTCTCGTCGCGTCTGCAACCGAATCATCCCAGCGACGACCTGCGGAGCATTACCTGGCTGATTTATGCCGGGTTTTCGCTAGGCGGAGGCGACGCCCTAATCGGTGTCAACCCGGCCATCGATACGGTGGCCAACGTCTCGGCCATTCTGCGGCAGATCGATAAGGTGCGCCGCGAGTGCGGCGCCCCGACCCAGGTCTGCGTTCTGGCCCACGTCAAGACGCAGCTCGCCTGTCTCGACCAAGGCGCGCCGGTGGAAATCATGTTTCAGAGTCTGGCCGGCACGGAGGCAACGCTTACGGGCGAGTTCGATGTCACCGTCGAGCTGCTCGACCACGCCTGGCACACGATGCGCCAGCGCGGCCCCCTGGCGGCCGAAGCAGAGAACTTTATGTACTTCGAGACGGGCCAGGGGAGCGAATACACCTACGGCAAGCATCAGGGGATCGACATGACGACGACCGAGGCCCTCTGCTACGGTCTCGCCCGCCGATACCGACCGTTCATGGTCAATAACGTCACGGGGTTCATCGGCCCGGAGACGCACGTCGACAACTTCGAAATGATCATGGCGAACTTGCAGGACCACTTCATGGGCAAGCTTCTGGGGCTGCCGATGGGGATGGCCCCCTGCTACACGCTCCACTCGCAGATCACGCTCGACGGCCAGCAGATGGCCACGCAGCTCGTGGCGGCGGCCGGGGCGAATTACTACATGGACGTCTGCCTCAACACTGATCGCATGCTGGCCTACTTCGACACCAGCGCCCACGACAGCCAGACGCTGCGCGAGTTGCACGGCCGCACAACGACGCCTGAATTCCTTGAGTGGGCCGTCGAGCGAGGTATCTTGAGACGAATATCAGCGGGTGAAGTCGTTCGCGGCCCGAACTGGGGGAACCCGCGAGTTTTCTGTAGCGGCGAAGCCGAATACCAATCGCTGCTGCGGGCCACGCCGGCCGTGCCCGGCTTTACGCACGCGGGTCCAAGGCCAGCCAACGAGGTCAGCCGGCCGCTTCGGCTGCATCAGGCCAAGGCCCGGGCGGCCATCCACAGCGAACTGGATTTCGAGTTGCTCCGTCGCCTGGCTGGGTTTCGCATTGTTCACACCCAGGCAACCGACAAAGAAGAGCACCTCGGTCATCCAGCCCTGGGCGCTCGACTCACCCCAGCCGATGCGGCAACCCTGCAACCGGGCGCCTGCGACGTGCAGATCGTCGTGTCGGACGGTCTGAGCGCGGAGGCCGTGCACGCGAATATCGAGGAGCTGTTACCCGTCATGCTCGACGGGTTGGAGAGCCGGCAGATCGTTCTGGGCGAGCTGCTGGCGGTCCGCTACGGTCGCGTCAAGCTGGCCGAGGCGGTCGCCGAGCGGACGGGCGCACGGCTGACGATCCTCTTGATCGGCGAGCGACCCGGCGGCGACGCTCTGGCGGCCCAGAGTTTGTCGGCCTACCTCGTCTACCAGTTGCTCCAGGCCGATGAACGGCAGGCGGCGGCGCGCTTCAGCAAAAACTCGAGCATTCGATTTGAGTACACGGTGGTCTCGAACATCTACGCCGGCGGGCTGCCTGCCATCGAGGCCGGCGCTCTGCTGGTTGAGCGGGCCTGCCAGATTCTGGAGCACCGCGCCGCGGGCAACCGGCTGGAAGGGCTGATCGGCCGTGAGGCAAAGGTGTAAGGCAAGATGGCTCCGACGCTCCGCGGCGGATAAGGCGGTCGCAAGGCCACCGCCGGCCCATCACGGAGGCGCCGGGGCTCCTCTCCGGGGCTACTCTCCCTTGGCCTGCCGAAGCTCTTTGAGCAGCTTTTCGATTCGGCGGTGGACGACGATAGGTCGGGTGATTACCAGGGCGCTGGCCGGTCGATAGATGCGAATCGAACGCGCCGCGCCACCGTCATTCCCGGCGGCTTGCGACAGCACGTCGACCAACGACTCGTAGTCCGAGCCGCCGGCGGGTGACTCTCCCGCCGTCGACGTCACGAGATCACGCACGGGGTAAACCCGCGTCTCGATGATCGTTTCGGCCTGCAACTTGGAGGTGATGAAGAGCACTTCGTCGTGAATCATCCAGGTGAGGTCGAGGTCGGTGAGAATCAGATCGAGCGCCGACTCAAGGCTGATGCCCTTGATGGATCGGGTGATTGGGGTGTCCACGCCAAGTCCACCATCGGCAAACGCCTTCCTGTCGACTTCGATTTGAATGCCGTGATGTTGCTGCAGGTAGTCAATCACGTCGGCGAGCGGTTGGTCGGCGAAATCGAGCTCCGTCGGCTGGTCCAAGGCGGCCGCAATCGCGGCCTCGCGGGCGCTTTTGGAAAGACGTTGTACGTCGGCGCGGCATTCGCGAAGAAATCCTTCGGCCGCCGCCAGCGTCACCGCGAGAGTTCCAAAGAGCATGACAGCGCGCAGGCGCACGCTCTGGGCCAAAGAATGCCACATGATCTCTCTCCTGTCCTGAACCGGTTTTGAAGTGTTGCCAGAGGTGGCCCGACCGGCACCGACCGGGCCGATACCGTCAAACGCTATCACTGCGGAAAGGCAATTTCAATAGGCGGAAGGCTGCCCGACAAGCGCCTCCAGGCGTCGTTCATTGCGGCTCCTCGATTTTTAACCAGAGCTGGTCGAGACGTTTGCCGGAGACCGACACCAGCGTGCCGAGTTGCTGGGCGAAGAGCGAAACACGGAATTCCTCGATCAGCCAGCGATACTGGGCCAGCGCGGCGTCGTAGATCCCTTCACTGCGGTACTGTGCCGCCAGCTCGAGGTAGGCGTGCCACCGCGCGTCGAGTTCTTCAAATAGCTGCCGATCTCGCGTCACGCCTCCCGACCCCAGCCGCTCGAGACGAACCCGGATGGCCCGCAGGTAACGCGGGTACGATTGCAGCGATTGCCAGGGGGTCGCCGTCAAGAAATCGGGTCGGAACAACTCGGTGAGCTGGCTTTCGATGTCGGCCACCGCGTAGACCCACTGTAAGCTGGTCGCCTGCTGCAAGCTCTTCCGCACCGCTGAGTAGTTCTCGAGAACGAGCGTAACGAGCGGCAGGATGTCCTGGACGGCCAAGCCGATCCTTTCGCGACCCGATTCCAGCCGCTTGAGAAACTCGGCCTGGTTGCGCGGCGCTCCCGGGTCGGCCAGAAAGGCCCGGTCGGCAACCAGTTCGATGAGTTGTTCTCGCCAAAAAGTCCGGTCGCCCAGATCCCCCCCCAGTTCAGCAAGCTCTGCAAGGCTCGGCAGCCACTCGATGTGCGGCTCGATCGCGTCGCGAGCCGCCAGCACGATTAGTCGCCGCAGACCGCCTCGCGTCTGCCGCACGGCCGCTTCGGCTGTGGTGCTCAGACGAAGCGATACCGTCGCACCGGCATCGACGAGCGTGGGATAGGCAGAAAGCACCACGCCGCCGCGGCTCACCTCCACGCGCTCGCTCCAATCGCCAAAATCCCAGGCCGTGATTCCCTGCCGGTTGAAGCGAGCGTCGTCGATGGCGCCGCCGGTCGGCCTGTCGTCGGCCCACAACTGCTTGCGCACGCTCGTCGGGTCGCGCCCCAGAGCGATCGCCCGCCCCCTGGCGTCAACCACACGGATTCGCATTCGCAGGTGATCTGGGACTTGCGACATCCGAAAGGCGTCCGGCGAAATCGGTGCGCCGGCGATACGCGTCAGCGACTGGGCCAACGACGTCTGCAGGCAGCCTTCGGCATAGCGCAACTCGCTCAGCGCCTGCTTCGCCGTGTCGGGAACGGGAACCAGGTTGCGACGCACCGTCTTGGGCAAAGACTTGATCAGGGCCGCGACTTTCTCTTCCACCAGCCCCGGCACCAGCCATTCCAGCCGCCTCGCATCGAGTTGATGAAAACCCTCCTTGGGGACGGTGACCGTGATGCCGTCGTGTTCGGTACCCGGCTCGAAGCAATAGTCGAGCGGCAGCCGCATGGCGCCGGCGGTGATCGCGTCGGGAAAGCTTTTGGGATCGTTCGCGACGTCCGGATCGGTGAGCAGGTTCCGCGGCGTCATGAAAAGCAGGCCCGGTTGCTCCTGTTCGGCCCCTCTGCGCCAGCGCTCGAAGCTGGCCGCGTCAACGACTTCGGCCGGCAGCCGGCGGTCGTAGAATCCGAAGCGGGCGTGTTCGCCGCGCAGCAATCCGTAGCGGCGCACCTTCCGCTGAAAACGCTCCAGCTCCTCCAGCAGTTGCCGGTTGTGGGCCAGGAACTTGCCCCGCGTCGAAAGGCCCCCGCGCACCAGGCCGTGCTCGATGAACAGCTCGCGGGCGTGGGCCGGGTCGACGGCCGCCAGCGGCACGCGGCGCTGACGCACGATCGGCAGGCCAAAGAGCAACACGCTTTCCACGACCATTGCCGCACCAGCCGTTGGGTCCCAGTGCGGCTCACGATGGGTTCGCCTCACCAGGTGTTCGGCCAGCGGTTCGATCCAGCGCGGGTTGATGCGGGCGGCCGTTCTAAGGTAGCGGCGGCTGGTTTCCAGCACCTCGCAAGCCACGATCCACTTGGGCCTTCGTTGATAGGCAGCCGAGCCGGGCCACAAGGCGGCCTTCTGGCCGCCGGCCACCGTGTACTCCTGCGGATCGCTGCGGTAGGCAACGCTCGACAAGAACCCGGTGAGCAGGGCCCGGTGGATCCGCTCCGGGTCGTTACGGCGCGGGCCGGTGCCGAAGCCCGCCTGAGCGCACAATCTAAGGAGCTGGCGATGGACTTCCAGCCACTCACGCATCCGGTTGGACGATAGAAAGGACTCTCGGCAGGTCCGCCGCAACGCGCCTCGCGACAGTCGTCCTTTCCATTCGTGATAAGAATCCCACAGCTTGAGCAGGCTGAGAAAATCGGACTGCTCGTCAGCGAACCGCGAGTGGGCTTGATCCGCCGCCTCCTGCCGGTCGGCGGGGCGCTCGCGCGGATCCTGCAGCTCGAGCACGGCAGCCAGGATCAAGATCTCATGCAGGCAGTTTTCCTGGACGCCGGCCAGGATGATGCGGCCGATGCGGGGGTCGACGGGCAACCGGCTAAGCTGCCGCCCCAGGGCGGTCAACTGGCGGCGATCGTCGATGGCGCCAAGCTCAAACAGCGTGCGATAGGCGTCGCGAATCGCCTCCGGCCGCGGCGCGTCGAGAAAAGGAAAATGTTCGATGTCACCCAGCCGCAGCGATTTGGCCTGCAGGGCGACGGCCGCCAGATTGCTGCGAAGGATCTCCGGGGGCGTGTAGCGGTCGCGGGCCAGGTAGTCGTCTTCGCCGTACAACCGAATGCAGACGCCCGGAGCGAGGCGACCGCAGCGGCCGGCGCGCTGGTCGGCCGAGGCCCGCGACACGGGCTCGATCGGCAGCCGCTGCACCTTCGACCGCGCGGCGTAGCGGCTGATCCGGGCCGTACCACTGTCGATCACTGAAACGATTCCCGGCACGGTGAGACTCGACTCGGCGACGTTTGTGGCAATCACGATCCGTCGGCCCTGGTGCGGCTGGAAAACACGGTTTTGCTCGGCCGTGGACAGACGAGCATAGAGGGGGAGCACCTCCGTCTCGCGGCCGGGATGGTCGCCCGGAATGCGATGGGCACGAAGCGCCTTGGCCGTGGCGAGGATGTCCTGCTCGGTCGGCATGAAGATCAGCACGTCGCCGTCTCGTTCGCGGGCCAATTCGTCGACGGCCGTCAGCACAGCCTGTTCGAGGTCCGGCTCTTCGCCTTCCTTGTCTGCCGTGGGCGGACGATAGCGGACCTCGACGGGGTAGGTGCGCCCCGACACCCTAATGACCGGCACGTTGCCCTCCACCGACTCGAAATGCCGGGCGAAACGATCCGCGTCGATCGTGGCGGAGGTGACGATCAGTTTGAGATCGGGCCGCTTGGGAAGCAGCCCCAGCAAGTAGCCGAGCAGAAAGTCGATGTTCAGCGACCGCTCGTGCGCTTCATCCAGAATGATGGTGTCGTATTGGTTCAGATACCGGTCTTGATGCGACTCGGCCAGGAGCACGCCGTCTGTGAGCAGCTTGATGTACGTGCGAGGGTTGGTGACGTCGGTGAAGCGGATCTTGTAGCCGACATCGTGTCCCAGCGGAGAGCCGAGCTCTTCGGCGATGCGGGCCGCCACGCTGCGGGCGGCGATCCGCCGCGGCTGCGTGTGTCCCACAAATCCTTCCAGGCCGCGACCCAACTCCAGACAGATCTTGGGAAGCTGGGTCGACTTGCCCGATCCGGTCTCGCCGCAGACGACGACCACCTGGTGCTCACGGATTGCGTCCGCGATTTCGCCACGGCGGGCGGCGACCGGGAGTCGATCGTCGTAACGCACGTGGGGCACGGCGGAGCGACGTGCCAGGCGAACGGCGATCGATTTTTCGAGGTTCTCCACGAACCGGGCGATCCGCTGGCCGTTCGTTTCGCGGGCATTCGATCGGCCGCGGCGCTCGGCCTCTTCGATGTCGCGCAACTGCCGGCGCAGCCGCCAGCGGTCGGCAAAGAGTGCTTCACCGATTCGCGCCCCCAACTCCGGTATCGAGCTGATGTCGGCCACCCCCACACCCGTCAAAATCGTCCGCCACCTTCAGGTGCGCGGGATCGGTGCATTATACGCAGCCGTACGCCCGCGGAGGTCAGCGTGAGCGCGGTTTGGTGGGCCACGCTGCTGCAAACCGCCCACACGCCAACCTCCCGAACAGAGCGAGCGGCTTACAAGCCCGGCAGAATCAGATCGGCGTGCAGGTAGCGTTTGAGCTGTCGAATGACCGACAAGAATTTCTCGAAGTCAACTGGCTTGGTGATGAAGCTATCGACCCCCAGCATCTCACTTTGAACGCGATCTTCCTCATCATCGGAGCTGGTCATGATGACTACGGGAATGCTGTTCAGCGAGTCGTCGGCCTTGATCTCTTGCAGCACCTGGCGGCCGTCAAGTTTGGGGAGGCCCAGATCGAGCAAGATCAAATCAGGACGCGGGGCGCGCGCGAACTTGCCCTCCTGCCGCAGAAACTCCATCGCCTCGGCACCGTCGCGGATGAGCGTCATCCGGTGCTGGATCTGGCCCCGTTTCAGCGCCCCGATGGTCACGCTGGCGTCCACCAGCCCGTCTTCGACGAGCAGGATCTCCATTGGCCTGCCAATGGTTTGATTCAACATAAGGTTTCAGCCCTTCTAGCGCGTCGCCGGCCCGCACCGAAGCCGCGCTACTTCTTGCCGCCTGTTTCTCTGTCCTATTCCGATTCCTAAACCTAGTTTGTCACTCCCGGACGCAGCGAAAAACCCCAATTTCGGGGGCGACGGGGGCACCGTTTATTAGGATTAGTCCGTCCGCCCTCCGCCACGGACCAGGAAATCGCCCATGTCGCGGGTCCTTGATAGCCTTTAGCCTTGCCCGAGGTCCAAGGGGAGTTTCACCGCGGCTCCGGACGCCGCGCTACGGGCCACCGCCTCGGTAAACTCCATGTACTGCACGCCGGTCGGAAAATCGGAGAACTCAACACTGCGCTGGCGGCGGATGGCACCGATAAACTCGGCCTCGACGTCCCAGCCCATCGACTTGTCGGCCGGAATCTCGATCTCGCGCAGTCCCGCCTCACCCCGGCGGGCGCCGAAGAGCCGATCTTCGGGCGTCAGCTCATATCGCAGCGCCCCTTCGCTGCCGTAAAGGTGGACCTGCGTTCCCATGCCGAACCGGGCCACACCGCTGACGTGATAAACGGCGTGTGCCCCACCTTGCAGCGTGGCCAGCACCTGGACGCTGTCGGGCGTACCGACGCGCCGACGCAGCCCCGTGGCCGGATCGAGGCGATCGGCGACAAAGGCCCGCACCTGGGCCAGCACTCGCACCGGTTGCGGCACCCAGCGCATCACGGTTTCGTGTACGATACCCAGCGTGAGCATGTTGAGCCCCGATAGTTCGCGCACCTGCCGCCAGCTTATGGGCGTTTCGGCGTCGGCAAGCTGGTCGCTGGTGGCAAAGACAACCACCTCGCGCAGCTCACCGATGAAGCCGGAGCTGAGGAGATCGAGAACGACGCGGTGGGCACGAAAACCGAACGGGCTGGGCACAATCTGGCAGACGAGGTGGCCATGCTTTTTGCTGGCTGCGAGCATCTGGTGTGCCTCGGCGGCGTTCATCGCCATCCGTGCCTCGGTGAGCACGTGCTTGCCCGCGGCGAGCGCCGCCAGCGTGATCGGACAGTGCAGGTAAGGCCAGGTGCCAATCACGACCGCGTCAATCTGTGGATCGGCCACCAGATCTTGCCAATGTTCGTACGTCTTGGTGATGCCGATCTCGGCGGCGGCGGCATTCGTCGACTCACGCCGCCGATTGCAGACGGCCGCAATTTCAACGCCTGCGCAGGCCCGCAGCCCCGGTACATGCCGCAGGCGGGCATTTCCCCCCAATCCGATAATTCCTACGCGGATGAGATCGCTTGCCATGCGCGTCTGGTCGTGAAACGGCCCCAGGGCATTTTAGTGCACCAGGGGAGAACAGACCACCAGACAGCCAAGCTTGGCAAACGCTACGCCATCGTCAAGACGACCCGGAAGCGTGGCCTGCCTTTTAGCATATGCGCGTAGGCCTCGGCCGCCCGCGTAAGCGGAAAGCTCTCGATCATGGGCCGCACACCGCTCAATACGCTGAAATTCAGAGCGTCCTCCGAGTCGCGAGCCGTGCCCGATGGCCAGCCGGCGATCATCCGCCCAGACAACAGATTGATGGGGACAAACTGCATGGGCTCGAAGTCGGCGCCAACGATCAGCAAGTTGCCGCGCGGCGTCAAACCGTTGATGACCGCAGACATGGCCTTTGCGCTCGGCGCCGTGGCAAGAATCACCTGCGCCCCGCCCAGCTTCTGCAACTCCGCAGCGGGATCGGTGCCGCCCGCGTCGACGTAAAAGCTGGCACCCAGCTTGCGGGCGAGAGCTTCCTTGTCCTGGCCCGTAGAGATGGCGATGGTTGTAAATCCCATTTTCGCGGCATACTGCACGCCCAGATGGCCCAGCCCGCCGATTCCCTGAATTGCCACGCGGTCTCCGGGGCGAGCACCGCTGTTGCGTAGGGCGTTGAATGTCGTGATCCCCGCGCAAAGCAAAGGCGCCGCTTCCACGGCATCGAGCCCGCTGGGAAAGTGGGCTACCGCCTCTTGGCGCGCAAGCATGTATTCCGCGTACCCGCCGTCGCTGCTGATGCCCGTGATGTGCAGGCGTGAGCAGTTCATGAAGTCTCCCTTGCGGCAGGAGTCGCACTCGAAACAATGCCCGCCATGCCAGCCCACCCCCACGCGCTGGCCCACCTGCCACGCAGTGACACCGCTGCCCACGGCATCGATCCGGCCGACCACTTCATGCCCAGGCACGCGAGGATAGGTGATGCCTGGCCAAGCTCCTTCCTTAGTGAGCACGTCGCTGTGGCAGACGCCGCAGGCTTCCACCTTGATGCGCACCTGATTGGCACCCGGCTCGGGAACCGGCCGCTCGACCAATTCAAAATCTGCCCCTTGTTTGGGAACTTGAACCACTTTCATCTTTGACATGACGAATCCTCCCAGCTCTGTAGGTTCCTAAGGGTGGCAGATACTCGGCCCCTTCCTGCGGGCGCGACCGAGACCTTTCGGTAAACATGTCATTACTCCGCTGACAAATGGGCGCCCTTCTCGGCCACCGAACGCTTCATGAGAAACACCAGAGGCACGAGCATTAGCGCAATTATCGCAAACAACCAGAAGACGTCGAAGTACGCTAGCGACAATGCCTGCCGCTGCGCGGTGTCGGCGATCGACTGCCAGGCCATCTGGGCGGAACCTACGGCGTCGCCGGTCAGACGCAGGAAACCGTCGCGGAGGGAGGTCCAATAGCCTGTCAGATTCGGGTTAAGAGGGTCGAGCCATTCGTTCAGGCGAAGCGTGTGGTGCTGCAACCGCCGGTCGCGAATCGTCTGGGCCACCGAAGTTCCGACGCTTCCGCCCTCGTTGCGCAACAGGCTGAACAAGCCTACCGCGGCCCCGCGCATGTTCTTGGGGATGGATGCGTAGGCGGCCACGTTCAGCGGGGCAAACAGCATCGACAGGCCGACGATCAGGACGACGCGCGGCCAGACAACCTGGCCCGGGCTGATGTCGAGATTCAACACCGCCAGCCAGTAGTTCCCCGCCGCCATCAAGAGCAGTCCGGCGACTACCAGCCAACGGGCGTCCATGCCTCGGCCAAGCACCAAACCCACGACGGGCAGCAGCAGAACGGCGAACATGCCCGCTGGCGACAACACCAGTCCCGACGTCGTGGCGTCGTAACCGAACAGAGACTGCAGCATGCCCGGGAGCGATGTGGTTTGCCCGTAAAGAACGCCGTAGGCCGCGAAGATGATCACGCAGGCCGCCACGAAGTTGCGATCTCGAAGCGGACCAAGACTCACGACCGGGTTGGCGAAGCGCGTCTCACGCCAGACAAGAAGCAGGCCTGAAACGAGGAAAGCGGCCAGAAGAATTTGAATGCGGCCGAACGGGTCGCCCAGCCAGTCCCACTCCTGACCCTTGCTGAGCAACACTTCCCAGGCCACCATCGCCACTGCCAACAACCCCAGACCGATGCCGTCGAAGTTCAACGGGAGCGACCGCAGGCGGGTGCGTTCGGCCTCCAAGTAAGGCGGGTCGGAGAGCAGGAAGAAGCAGGCAACTAGCGCTGCGCCGCCGACCGGAAGGTTGATGTAGAAAATCCAGCGCCATTCGTAGTTGTCGGTGATATAGCCGCCCAGCGTCGGGCCGAGTATCGGTGCTACTAGCGCGGCAAAGCCGAAGACGGTCATGGCCGCCCCTTGCTTCTGGGGCGGAAACGAATCGAGCAACACGGCTTGCGAACAGGGCTGCAAACCGCCCCCCGCCAGCCCCTGAAGGACGCGAAAGAGAATCAGTTGCTCCAGGCTTCCCGCCATGCCGCACAGGCCCGAGGCCAACGTGAAGACGAGAATCGACATAAGAAAATAGTTTCGCCGGCCCAGGTGCGCCGCCAGCCAACCCGAGAGCGGGAGCACGATGGCGTTGGCCGCCAGGTAGCTGGTGATCACCCACTCGCTGTCGTCCTCTGCGGCGGAGAGCCCGCCCGCGATATAACGCAGGGCGACGTTCGCTATGCTCGTGTCGAGCACTTCCATGAATGTCGGCACAACCACGGCGGCTGCGATCCACCACGGGTTGATCGGCGGCCGGTCATCCGTGTGGCTCATGGCCGCCCCTTCTCCGTTTGCATGTCTGAGGACAAGACGCTCGATAGGGAAACCAATCCGTGCGGCTGCAAACGGGCGCCTGCGTGTGGTCCCTGGGCGGACTCCTTGTAGAAGACATACGGAACCACTGAGAGACCGACGTAGAGCGGACTGTCCTCCGGGTTCGGCTCGGTCAGTTCCACGCGCACCGGGAGACGTTGCACGACCTTAACGAAATTGCCGGTGGCATTTTGGGGAGGCAGAAGAGCCAGAGTCGAGCCGGTGCCCATCGTGAAACCGGTGATCCGCCCTTCGAACGTGCGTTGCCTCCTGTAGGTGTCGACGTGCAACTCGACGCGCTGGCCGATACGGAGATCCGCGAGCTGCGTCTCCTTGAAATTGCAGTCGATCCAGATCTCCTGAATCGACCGCACCGCCATGAGCTGCTGACCCACCCCCACATAGTTCCCTGGATTGACGTTTCGCCGGGTTACGATCCCGCCGATATCCGAACGCACCTCACAGTAACTGAGGTCGAGTTCGGCCTGCCTGAGGTCGTGCCGAGCTTGGGCCAGGCGGGCCTTCGCCTGCAAAACCGCCGGAACCTTCGGGATCATTTCCAAAAGGATGCGGTCGATGTCTCCGTTTTTGTCGAGGCGGCGAAATTCGTCAATCACCGCCGTAGGAGTCGCGTTGGTCGACGCCAAAGGCCGGCCGAGTTGCGCCATCGTTTCAAGCAACTCAGCCAGCGACGTACGAACCGCCGAAAAAGTCTCGTCGAGGTCTGGCGGCACCTCGGTGAGGTCCTTGCTCTGCGGCTCGGGCGGCAGCCCTAGCGACGCGCGGACCTGAAACACTTCCTCGCGGGCCTGTTTCAACGACGCATCAGCAACCCGCAGATCCTGATCGCGGAGGTCGAATTCCTCACGCGTCATCGCCCCGGATTTCAACAGGGGTTTGCCACGTTCGTAGTCCGCGCGAGCACGGTTCAGGATGGCCTCCTTGGTCCGCAAGGTTGCCACGCGGGCCTTTAAGAGCGCGACCTGGTTCCGAACATTCTCGGAGGCAGTTTGTGTTTTCCACCGCTGGCTGCGGGCCAATGCCTCCAGACCGCGCGCCTGCGATTCCGCGGCGGCCAGGTCGCCCTCGGCCACCTCGACGGCAGCCCGTTTCAGATCAACCTGCACCTGGAAAGGCTCCGGATCTATGCGGATCAGTACGTCGCCTTTCTTTACGCGGTTGTTGTCGTCGACCAGCACCTCCACCACCTTGCCCGCCACCCGGGGCGCGACAAGCGTAACGTGACCGTTCACATACGCATCGTCGGTCGAGACGGTGTTGAATGCTCGCACCAGGCTCGGCGTCAGATAGAAGCCGGCAACAGGGAGGACGATGAGGGACGCCAACCACCCGGTTCGCCGCCGCCACGCAGACGCCTGGACTGCCGGCCCAACCTTCGCGGAAGCGACAGTCCGCCCCGTCGGGGCGAGATTGGAAGCGCCGACAGACTCGCTGCCGCTGACCGCGCTTCTCTCATTGTCGGCCGCGCCCTGCAACTCAGAAGTCATGTTGCCGCTCGTGTCCTGCGACATGGTTTAGTCTCCCGATTCGCCGTCTTTTCGCCCCTCTCCTACTACCGCCAGGAACCCCTCCCCTTTCAGCAAACTGGACTAGTCGAGCCCGGCGTCGACCGCCTCGCCACGAAACCGAATCACGCAGGCGGTCGTCGTGACGACGAAAGTCGCCAGGACAAGGCCCTGTACCACGATGAACGGCATTTCCGATTGGGTCGGCGCCAGCGCTGCCAGAGCCGGGACTTTCTGAAACAACTGCACGACCAGGACAAAGACGTTGAAATAAAGCGAAACGACGGCGCTGATCACGTAGACCGTCCGCCAGGCCCCGATCATCTGCCGGCGGTAGCGGGCCACGAGGGCGAGCGCCAGCGCGAGCAACGCGAGAACGCCCAGCGCCTGGCCGGGGGTGAATCCGTGGAAAGGAAAGAAGAAGCCGGTAACGCTCGTCAACACCGTAGTGGCCAGGAAGGTCGCCGTCCAGCCGTCGAGCCGTCTGGCGGTAAGCAACCCGTAGACGACGACAAACCCGGTCGCGATCCCCGCCAGGCTGATGACCACGTGCACGAAGGTCAACATGGTCACGGCGAAGGTCATGATGATCTCCGGGGCTTGTGGTAGTGCGATGCCCTACTAAGCGTGGCGGGCGTACAACGGGCGACGTATAATCGCCGCGGAGGCACCTCCCCGGGCCGATATTTCAGTGCCATGAGCGAGGAACAGACGACCGCCGCCGTCCAGCGATATCTGGACGAGCTGGCCGAGGATTCGCCGGCCGAGCCGATCGTTCGCGCTCTGCTCGATCGGTCGGTTCGCAGGCTGCACCTGCTGTGCGCATCGCTGCTTTACCGAAGCTACCCGCGTTTGACGCACCCGCCGCTAACCCTGCAAGTCGAGGAACTGCTCAGCGCGGTGACGGAACGGCTGCTGAAGGCCATGCGCGAAGTCCGTCCCCGGACCGTCCGCCAGTTCTTCGCCCTGGCCAACCAGCACATGCGGTGGGAACTGAATGATCTGGCCCGCCGCTTAGATGAACGGCCACCCGCCGTGTCGCTTAACGACGAGCATCTGCCCAGCCCGCCGAGCAGCGGCTCCGCCCTGAGCGCCAATGGCCATCGCATGCTTGCGGCGATCGAGGAGTTGCCGGAGGATGAACGGGAAGTATTCGGATTGGTACGCGTACAGGGGATGACGCAAACCGAGGCCGCCCAGGTCCTAGGCGTCGCCGCGATCACGGTGAAGCGCCGGCTAAACCGCGGACTACGCCTGCTTACGGAGCAACTGGCGGACCTTCGGCCAGAATAGCTGAGCAGTGACATGACCGACGACCCCCGGGTGGAACGACTGCTCGATGAGATTTTCGACTCGTCGCTCACCCCGGACGAGGTCTGTGCCGATTGCCCCGAGCTCCTGCCGCAGGTCCGGGCGCGCTGGCGGGAAATGTGCCTGGTTGAGGCGAAACTCGATTTGTTGTTCCCCACCTCCGGGCTCTTTGCCGAAGCCGATGCTCCACCCAGCCCGGCGGGCACGAGTTTGCCGACGATCCCAGGCTACGAGGTCGAAAGTGTGCTTGGCCGGGGAGGAATGGGCATCGTCTACAAGGCGCGGCAAGTGCGCCTCAACCGTCCCGTTGCTCTCAAGATGCTGCTGGGGGGCGCTTACGCCAGCCTGGAAGAACGGGGGCGTTTCGCGCGAGAAGCGGAAGCGATCGCGGGCCTGCAGCACGTGAACATCGTGCAGATTTACGTCGTGGGCGACCACGAAGGCCGGCCCTACTTCACGATGGAATATGTAGATGGTGGAAGTCTGGCCGACGTGCTGCTGGGAAAACCGCAGACGGCTCGTCAGGCGGTGGCCCTGCTGAGCACGCTGACCGAAGCGGTCCATGCCGCACATCAACGGGGCATCGTCCATCGTGATCTGAAGCCGGCCAATATCCTGCTGAACGCGGATGGCGCTCCCAAGATCGCTGACTTCGGCCTCGCGCGACACTTCAACGAAGGCCCCGCTCTGACGCTCAGCGGCGCCCGACTCGGAACTCCAAGTTACATGGCGCCGGAACAGGCGCTGGGCAAAACCCGCGCCGTCGGGCCAGCCACAGACATCTATTCGCTCGGCGCTATCCTTTACGAATTGCTCACGGGAAGGCCACCGTTTCGCGGGGAGACGGCTGCAGAAACCGAGCGTCAGGTGATCGCCGCCGAACCGATGCCGCCGACCCTCCTGAACTCAAAGGTGCCGCGCGATTTGCAGACGATCTGTTTGAAATGCCTGCAAAAGGATCCCGCGAGACGGTATGCGACGGCAGCCGCTTTGGCCGACGACCTTCACCGCTTTCAGCGAGGCGAGCCCATTCGAGCGCGTCCGGCCGGCCTGCTGGAGCGCTTCGGCAAATGGGTGCGCCGCCGGCCGTCTCAAGCGGCCACGCTGGCGGCGAGCGTGATTTTGGCGTTGGGTATGGTCGGCGCCGGTCTGTGGTTCGTTGAGCAACAGACCCGCCAGCAGAACGCCGTCGAGACGGACCTGAGAGAGGCCGCGAGTTTGCGGAACGAGGCCCGCTGGGCCCTGGCGCGATCGGCTCTTGAACGCGCCGAATCGCGGCTCGGTCGGTCCGTCCCCCAGGAGCTTCGGCTGCGAATCGACAAGGCCCGCCATCAACTTGAGCTCGTCATCGGGCTGGATGACATTCGGCTCAAACGCGTGACCCGCGGGGAGCTTGATTTCTACAAGGCGCGGGCGAACGAAGAATATGCCGAGGCATTCGTGCGGGCAGGGCTCGGACGTTTGAGCGACTCGCCTGCGAGCGTGGCCGCCATGATCAATGCATCGGACGTCCGCGGGGCGCTGGTGGCGGCAGTCCACGACTGGGCGGTTTGCGCATTGGACCCCGCACGGCAATCGTGGCTGCTGGAGTTGGCGCGACAAACCGATCCCGCCCCGAATGACTGGCGCCAGCGGTTGTTCGATCCGGGCGCCTGGAACGACCCCAGACGGATGGCCGAACTGGCGGAAAAAGCGCCGATAGCAACCGAGCCGGTTTCGCTCCTGCTGGCCGTGGGCGAGAGGCTGGGAGCCGTCAGAGGAGATGCGGTTCCCTTCTTGCAGCGGGTGCAGAAGGAGTACCCGGCCGACTTCTGGGCAAACTTGATCCTGGGTAACAAGATGCTTCAGTGGGCGCCCAAAGAAGCAGGCGGCTACTACCGGGCAGCGCTGGCTAGCCGGCCGCAAGCAGCGGTCGGCTACTGTGCCGTCGGTGACGCGATGAGGCTCCAGAATTCTGCAATTGAGGCGATCGACTACTACCACAAGGCGATTCAACTCGACCCCTTTTACGCCCGGGCCTACAGCAACCTGGGTTTGATTTTGCAGACGGAAGGTCGAGTCGAGGAGGCCATCGGCCATTGTCAGCAGGCCCTACGTTGCGATCCGGATTACGCCTGGGCCCACCAGGATCTGGCCAACGCCCTGCGGACCCAGGGACGGCTGGACGACGCTGAAGATCACTACCGCCAGGTGCTCCGACTCGACCCGGCGAATTGGCAAGCCGAAGATTGCATCCGCGGTATGCTGGTACATCGCGGTCGGGGACACGAAGTGCAGCGTGGCTGGCGGAAGACGCTTCAGGCCGACCCGACCGATTTCAACGACTGGAACGGGTACGCGGAGCTTTGCTTGTTTCTTGGCGATCGCGACGAGTACTGCCGCGCTCGCCGTTTGCTGCTGGCGAGGTTCGGAACGTCGCCCAGCCCGTATGTCGCTGAACCCGTCGGCCGCACCTGTTTGCTGGCCCCGGGCACCGCGGAGGAAATCCAGTCGGGCGCCTCCCTGGTCGACCGCGCCGTGGCCATCAAGGGCCCGACCCAGAACTGGATATATCGGTACTTTCTCTTTGCCAAGGGGCTGGCAGAGTATCGGCGGGGTAATTGGGTGGACGCTATTTCGATCATGCAGGGGGAAGCCTCCCACGTCATGGGGCCTTCTCCGCGCCTCGTTATCGCCATGGCTCAGCACCGTTCGGGGCAGGCGGAGCAGGCGCTCAAGACTCTGGCACGGGCCGTCGTGGCTTTCGACTGGAGCGCTCACGAAGCGGACCATCGCGACGTATGGATCGTCCACCTCCTCCGCCGCGAAGCCGAGGCACTGATCTTGGCAGATTTGTCGGCGCTCGTTGAGAGAGAGCGAGAGCCGCGCAGCGACGACGAGCGCCTGGCACTCGTGGGAATCAGCCAGTTCCAAGGGCGCCATCGGGCGGCGGCCCGATTGTACGCCGACGCGATCGCGGCCCATCCCGGCCTCGCCGACGAACTCATGGAGGAGTGCCGGCAACGTGCCGCGTCGACCGACCAGCAACCCCTTGGCCGCGTCGAAGAACTCACCATGGAGTGTCTCTTTCCCGCCGCGCGCTGTGCAGCCCTGGCGGCCAGTGAACCGGGAAAAAGCGGGGACGTGCCCAGTCCCGAGGACCAGGCACACTGGCGAAGCATGGCGCGCGACTGGTTGCGCGCCGACCTGGCGAGATGGAGCGGGATGCTCGAGGCTGGTTCGCACAGAGCGGTTGTCGCCGTCCGCAAGTCGCTTACGAGGTGGAAAGCCGATCCGGACCTGGCGAGGCTGCGTGAGCCGCACGAACTGGAAAGACTGCCGGCGGATGAGCAGAAGGAATGGCACGCGCTGTGGAAAGACGTTGCCGCCTTGTTGGATCGCGCGTGCGCGACCGAGTGAACTCCAGGTGCTGGCGCCGAGCAATCAACAATCCCGAGTGGGTTGCGGCGAGGGGTCGCGCAGATCGATCACTTTTCGCCGGTCACCGACCCGCGCGCCAGCCGCAGTTCGATATGAAACTGGCTCCCCTTCCCCGACTCCGAGGTGGCCCAGATGCGTCCCTCCTGCTGCGTGACCAGATTCCGGGTGAAATAGAGCCCCAGGCCTGAACCCGGCAGGTCGCGGTGCATGGCCAGCCGTCGAAAAGGGACGAAGATCCTGTCCAACTCGTCGGCCGGTATGCCAGGACCGTTGTCGGCGACGACGATTTCGCACTGATCGCCCTGACAACGTGCGTCGATCGTCACCTCGGCCGGCGCGCGGTGGATGAATTTGGCGGCGTTGGTGATCAGGTTGGTAAAAACCTCGCGAAGCCGTAACTTGTTCCCCCACACCTGAGGCAGCATGCCTACAACGCTCACCTTGACCCCTCGCCGGTCCAACAGCGGACGCGCAAGCTCCAAGGCTTCGTCGAGGGCTTCCTGGCTCGAAAAGGGGCCGTTCGTGCCGTCGTTTTCGACCGCCACCGCGGAAGCCAGCAACTCGTCGATCATTCGGCTCATCCGGAAGGTGCGCGCCTTGGCGGCTTGCACCAGTTCGCGCGCCTCCTCCGGCATCTGGTCGCCGAATTCGTCGATCGCCTCGTCGCACAGGTTCGCCACGGTCGCCAGCGGGGTCTTCAGATCGTGACTGGTTAGCTGGGCGAATTGCCGCAGTTCGGCATTCGCCTTCCAGAACATGTCGAGCGCGTGTCGCAAGTTGCGGGTCGACTGGGCGAAATAGGCGTCGAGCGTCAGGCCGATGTCGAGAAAAATGACCTTCAACAGGGAGAGCACGTCGGCCTTGAACTCCCGCATGTCGCCGCCGTGCCGCTCGGCCAGCCGATCGAAGCTGTATTGGACGTACTGGTTGTAGGCGCCGAGAAAATAGAGCGGCTCGATGCCGACTTCGGCGTGCGTGTGCCCGACTTTGTGCCGGCGGCTGAAGTAGTGGTCATCCCAGTGGGCCTCTAGCATCGAGCGAAAATGCTCGCGCTGCGCGCGTTTAAGCCACTCGACCCGGTCCGCGTCCTTCAAGAACCGTTTCGTTTCGTCGAACGCGAAGAGGTGCTCATAAAAGAGTTTGACGAACTCGTCCGCCCAGCGTTCAAAGTCGCTCACCATCCCACGCAATCGGGCGGCGTCGCCCTCGGACAGGTCGAGAAATGCCAGCCGCCTGCCCGGCTCAACGCTCTCCGGCGGTTGAACGGGATCGGGATGGGATGAGTCGCGGGCGGTCATGGCAGTTTCGGCGCGCTTCTGGACGCTAAAGACAAAGAGCACAAAGCGGACCAAGAAGCAAGTCGGTAGAATGGGTCTTTGGTCGTGGGTTTTAGGTCTTGGGTTTGAGCATGCCTGCCACTCATTTGGCTTCTAACAAACGTCCCGCCGTCGTTCTGGTTAGCGGCGGCCTCGACTCGGCCACGACGCTGGCCATCGCCAGGGCCGACGGCTTCGACGTTTTTGCCCTATCCTTTCGCTACGGCCAACGCCACCAAGTCGAACTGGCGGCGGCCGCGAAGGTGACCGCTGCGGCAGGCGTGCGAGAGCACCGCATAGTCGACATCGACCTGAGCCAGTTCGGCGGTTCCGCCTTGACGAGCGACTTGCCGGTTCCCAAGGGACGCTCGGCCCAGGAAATGTCGGAGGGAATACCCATCACCTATGTGCCGGCGCGCAACACGGTATTTCTTTCCCTGGCGCTGGCCTGGGCGGAAGCCGTCGGGGCGAGCGACGTCTATATCGGCGTGAACGCGATCGACTACAGCGGTTATCCCGATTGCCGTCCCGAGTACATCGCCGCCTTTGAGCGGCTGGCGAATCTGGCCACGAAGGCGGGCGTCGAGGGGACGCACTTTCACATCCACGCCCCGCTGATCGCCCTGACCAAAGCCGACATCATCCGCCGCGGACTGCAACTGGGCGTCGACTATTCGCTTACCAGCTCGTGCTACTCGCCGGCCGCGGGCGGCCGTTCGTGCGGCAGATGCGACGCCTGCCTCTTGCGACTGGCGGGCTTCCGCGAGGCGGGAATCGAAGACCCGATCGTCTACGAGGTGCCGGGCTGAAGAAGTTGCGTCGCCCGCCCGACGAGTGCTGGAGATCACCGGGCCGGTTCGACGGGCGGCTCCGCACTCCCAGCCGGTTTTCCATCTGCCGGTTCCTCACGATACGGGTGCTTCTGACGATAGAGGGCCAGACGCTCGTGTATTGCCTTTCCGGAATCCTGGTCGGCCGGCAATATCGCCGCGGCCTTGGTCTGCCAACGAACGGCTTCGTCGAAATCGCCCGATTCCGCATAGGACGCGGCCAGCGTGTCCATCAAATACGGATCTTTCCAGCCAGAAAGCGTGCACGCCTGGCGGGCCATGTCCACGGCCCGCTTGCCGTCGCGCTTGCCGTCGGCGGGGCACGTGGCCAGCAACCAGGCCAACGAGTTGTAGCCCATGATCTCCCGCGGATCGATGCGGATCGCGGCGTTGTAGTCAGCCAGCGCCTTTTCGTACTCCCCTTTCTTCTGCCAGATGCCGCCGCGGTTGTTGTAGGCCACGGCGTCCTGTGGATCGAGGCGGACGGCCGCGTCGTAATCCGCAAGCGCGTTGTCGTAGTCCCCCTTCTCGTACCGGGTCCAGCCGCGAAGGTTGTGGGCCCAGGCGCTCGTCGGGTGAGTTCGCAGATACACGGAATAGTACTCGTCGGCCTGTTTCAACGGGACGACTCGCCCCTTCTGCACCCAACCGTCTCCCACCCAGAGCCAATCGCCGGAAATGTGGCTGACGGCGTAAGGCAACGCCACGCCACGAGCGGGTATCTCCTGCGTGCCGATCTTGATCACGCAGCCTTCCTTGGGCATGAACTGGCGGCCCACCCATTCGTCCTCGCCGACCGCCGGCGCCACAAACAGGGCCGCAGACACCAGGACCAGGGGTGGCACGTACTCAAACGGACGAAGGGCCGATTTCGGCAGGTTCGTGCATCGCATGATTCTCGCTCCTGAACCCATTGTGCAAGCAATCTCGCCGCGTGTGCAATGGTGGGCAGATGCAGTAGACTGAATTGTCGCAAATCTCGTGCTGAATTCTGAACCCGAAAATGACTTCCAAGCGTCGCGTGCTTTTGGTGCAGTTGCCGATTCCGCCAGTCGGCCACGAACCGGTCCGCGGCAACGTGCCGCTCGCGGCCGGCTACCTGAAACTGATGGCGCGAGAGCGGGGCCTGGAGTCGCGGTACGACATCGAAATCTTTCCGCCACGGGCGGTCAACACGCTGGGCGACCGGGGGCTGGTTAACGCGATTCTCGCCCGGCGGCCCTGGCTGGTCGGCTTCACCTGCTACCTGTGGAACATCGACCGCACGCTGTGGATTGCCGACCAGCTCAAGCGGGCCGACCCGGAGATAAAGGTCCTGCTCGGCGGGCCGGAGATCACGGCCGACAACGCCTGGGTGCTCGAGCAAGAATCGATCGACTTTGCCGCCGTGGGCGAGGGGGAGCAGACGTTTTGTGAGTTGCTGGCCGAGTTGAACACGCGGTCGTGCATCGAACGTACCGTCGACGGACTCTTTGTCCGCTCTGCCGAACCACGCGCGCCCGTTCCCTTTCGCCGGCCGCTGGCGCGTCTCGACGAAATCTCGTCCCCCTATCTGGCCGGAATTCTTGACGCCGCCGACGAACAGATGCTTTTGCTGGAGACGGTGCGAGGCTGCGTCTTCAAGTGCAAGTTCTGCTACTACCCCAAGAGCTACGACAGCCTTTACTTCCTCTCGCCCGGGAAAATCTCGGCTAACCTCGAACACGCCAGGCGGCGCGGTGCGCGCGAGGTGGTGCTGCTCGATCCGACCCTCAATCAGCGGCCCGACTTTGCCGGACTGTTGCGGCTGCTCATCGACGGCAATCCCGACGGGCAGTTCACCTACTTCGGTGAGTTGCGGGCCGAAGGCATTACGCCCCAGTTGGCCCGCCTGTGCCGCGACGCCAATTTCACCGAAGTGGAGATCGGCCTGCAATCGGTCGATCCGGCCGCGCAGGAATTGATGGACCGCAAGAACAATCTCAAGGCTTTCGAGCGGGGGATCAAGGCGCTGATAGATGTGGGGATCGAGGTCAAGGTCGACTTGATCATCGGTCTGCCCGGCGACACGGTCGACTCGGTGCGCCGCGGACTCGACTATCTCTGCTCGAGCCGACTTTACTCGTCGATGCAAGTGTTCAACCTGGCCGTGCTGCCGGGAACGGCCTTCCGGCAGGAAGCCGACCAGCTTGGCCTGAAATACCAGCCGCGTCCGCCCTACTACGTCCTCGGTACGCCGACGCTGGGATTGGAAGAGATGTACGCCCTGATGCACGAGGCGCAAGAGCGGCTGGGAATCGAGTACGATCCCCTGTCGGCGCCGAAGCTGGAGTTCGACGAGGACGGCCAGGCCGTTCAAGTCATCCGAGTCGATCTGAACCGCGACGACGGTCTGCCCGGTTGTCTGCCTCCGGCAAGTGCGCGCACCCAGGCACTAACTCTGTGGCTCCGGTCGGATGATTTTCATCGCGATCGCCAGCGTGCGGCGGTGCTTGTCGAGCGGCTGCTGGCCGACTGCCCATTCACAACGCTGCAGGTTGTTCTGGAACCAACGGCCGACCCCCGAATGCTGTCGCTTGTGGCGCTGGATTGTCTGGCCCGGGCTTGCTTCAGCCGGCCGACCTACCTCGATCGCTTCTACGCGGTGCAGCCCGGTCGGCCGAAGGCAGCGAAGCGGTTGGTCGCCCTTGTGCCGTTTTCGCGACGCATCGGGCTGACCGACTGGGCTCGCGAAGCGGGCGACGTGGCGACGATCGTCTGGCGCGGCGCCGGCGAGCCGGAGCCATCGCTGGAGGAGTACGAGTACGTGGCATGAAGGCTCAAACGCCCATGAAAGACGACGAACTTCAAATCGTTTTCACGACCACCCATCCGGCCGAGGCGGAAATGGTGCGAATGGCACTGGAAAGCGAGGGGATCGTGGCCTTCGTCGATGGCGCGAACCAGGCCGGGTTCACCGGAATGCTGGACATCCAGGTGAGCGTGGCCCAAAAAGATGCAGCCCGTGCGGCCGTCCGGGTCGAAGAACTCGAAGAGAGCAACGTGTCCGGAGAAGAGCCGGAAGAAGCGTTTGGTGAGGAAGCGACGGACGACGGCGCCGAGTAAGCTCTCTTATTGCTTCTCCAGCCAGCGTTCCAGCTCGATGTGCACCGGCTGAGGCGCCAGGACGATCAGGTACGATGAATCGCCGTCGATCATCATCGCGCCGGCCCCCCCATGTTCGCGCCAGCTCGAAGGCGAAACACTTTTGCGAATCCGAGCCGCCAACTGGTCGGCGCGGCCCCCTTCCTGTGACTCGCCCATCAGCGGCTTGACAGCGTAGAACTCCAGCTCCAATTCGTCCGCCACGTCGCGAGCCGACGTGATCTCAAGACGCTGGCCGTTGACGATGCGATAGCCCAGCTTGAGCGAATCGAGCAGCCGGTCGAGCACGTCCCCCAGCGGCTCCTGGTTGGCCGATAGCTTGGCCTTTGCGTCGGGCGACACCTGGACGGACGCCAGGCCGAGGCCGTCGATCGTGATCTCGATGTCCGCCGCCTTCTGCAAATCGAGGGCGATTCGTCTCAGCGGCGTGGGCTCCGAGAAATTGATCGTCACCTTGGTGGCCAGCTTGCCGCGGGCCCTTGCCCAGCGACTCGCCAGCAAGAGCCGTCGTCCCTCCTGGCGAGACACCGGCAACTCGCGCGCGATGCGAAGCTTGTCGAGAAAATCGGCCACCTGGCTCGTGACGTCGGCCGTCTGCTTGACGTCGAGCGACCGGTCCGCCGCCTCGATCGAGCCCGCTCCGCCCGAATCCTGCCAGGCCGTGGGCACGACAAATGTTTCGACTAATTTGGTGAGCGGCTGCGTCCCCCGCCCTGCCGAAGCGACCAGGTCGGCCACGTCGAACGTCGTCGGTTGCAACGACTCGGCCTGCTGACGAGCGTCGGTGACGACGATCTGATTGCCGACGGCGATATATTTGAGCTCGTGCTGCTTTAGCGCCGCTTCGAGCACGTCGCCCACGGTTGTGTCGGTCAGGCTGAGCGAGACACGGGCGTCGGGTTCGACGCCGGCCGCGGAGAGCGAGTCAGCGTCGAGCGTCATGGGAATCGTGCTGAACTGTGAAAGGAAGTCGATCAGATCGCTGAGCGTGGAGTTTTTGAGCTCAATCTGCGGAATCGGGTCGCTCAAATGCCGAACGACGTCCGCCTGCAATGCTTTGGGCGCCGGTTTGGCCCGCGCTTCGGCCTGCGTGTCGGGCGGTTGCGTCGGTGCGGCCTGAGCTGATGGGGGGCCGTCCGGGGCAGGCTGAGCTGGCGCCGGTCGTACCGGCGGGCTCGATTTCGCGAGCGCATCTGGCGGCGGGTCACCTCCGTTGATCGTCACGAGTCGCTCAAAAACCTCCGGATCGATCTCCCTGGGAATAAAGCGGACGGATCCGTCGGCCATGCCCACCAGCATGCCGCCGGGCTGGCCGCTCCCAAATCCATCGGGCCCGTTGACGTAGGGACGCTGCGTGAAGCCGCGCACCGTAGCGGCGCCCCCCGACGCCCAGGCCCCCAATTTGTCGGAGACCCCGGCCAGAGCGATGGTGTTCGAGGCGCCGTCGGGGATTTGCGCAGGAGAAACGCGGGGCCGAAATCCAAACACGCCGGCCCGCGGATCGTCGCCGTCGAGTTGCCCGGCATCCGCGCCGAGGCCCGCGACGCCCGCGTAGTGGGTTACCGGAAAGCCGGCTTTCGTCGTGCTGGGACCAATCGCCGGATTCACCACGAGTTCCAGCGGTCGGCGCGAGACGCGCTGATTGACGGCATCGTTCCACGACCGGGCAAAGTTCAGCTCGCCGTGCCAGTCGAGATGTCCGTAATATGGCAGCAGAGTCGCCTGCCAGCTCAAACGCGACTCCGGGGGCAGCAAAGCGGCGCCCGCGGCGCCTGCCGGCAAACTCCCTTCCGCCTTGACGTATCCGTTTAACCCCTCCAGCAGCAGACGGTGATGCTCTTCGTCAAGGGATCGTGCGGCCACCAACCGGCTCGCTTCCAGTTGGGGGACGCTCGCCAGAAAGCCCGAGGCGAGCTTCGGCAAATCGCCTTCCCACTTGAGATGCGCCCAAGCAATCGAATCGCGCACCTCGATCGTCCGTCCGGCAAGAGCCGTCTGGCTTCCCGAGAGGAAGTGCTTCAATTCCGCGGCGAGCGCTGTGTTAATCTGGCCGGAGAGTAGCTTGCTGGTGAGTCCATCCGCTTCCTTGCCGATGGTCTCCTCAACGGCTTTCAGCACCCGGTCGAGCGCGGCTTCCACTTGCTCGGCGCTCGATTCCCCGTCGCAGGCCAGGCCAAGTTCAAGCCCGGCGCTGGATTCGAGGCCGATCGACACCCCAAGTGCCACCGGCATCGCGCGCAGCAAGTCCCAGTCGCCAGCGTCGGCGTGCAGCATGTCGACCAGCGGCAGCCAACTTGGCAAGGCGTCGGCCTCCCGCAACGCGCGTAGATCGACGACGGCCACCGCGGCCGATCGGGCGTCGACGGCTTCGATGAGCCGCTCGAGGGCTTCATTGGCCAGGTGATGTTCCTCGCGCACCGCCAACTCTCGAAGCTCCGGCTCCGGTCCCGTGATGATCGTTCGCTTGTCGATCACGGCAAACGGGTGCGGCCATGCCCGCGATTTCAACCGCCGCACGGGCGTTGCATCGAACTTCCATTCGAGGGGCTCGCTGTCACGCAACCCGCGAGCGTCGGCCGCGACGGGCCCAGAGAGTTCGACGACGACCACGGCCTGCGCGAGCCAACCGTCCAGCGTCGTGCTGGTTAATTCGGCCGAGGACCACGTGATCCGCTGGAAGTTCTGCGGTTCGATGTTCAAGCCGCTTGCCAGCTTATCGATCGCTTGTTGCCAGAAGGCCGAGGTTCGGTCGAGCACGACACGCGCGGCGGGCCGTTCGAGCAGAACTTCAGGGCGCAGGCTCACGACGGCCTGCGCCCGCGTCGGCAGGCGGCGGCGCGACAGACGGATCGGCTCGGGCTCGGGGTTGTCGCTGCCGGGTTTCGTTGGCGGAGGCTCCGGCTCCTCTTCAACGGGGGGCGATGGCGCAACTGCCACCATGTCGGGCGGCCCGGCAACGTCTACCGGCCTGCGCTGCGCGAACCAAATGCCGGCGGCCAGCACGACGACAACCGCAGGTGCGCCGGCCAACAAACCCCATTTCAGCCATCCAGCGGCTTGGCCAGCGCCGGCGGCCACGGGAGGTGGCACAGCGTTTTGCCCGGTCTGACGTGCCGCGGCGCCGAGACCGCTCCCGGATGCAGCCAGCCCACCGGAGGAGATATCCGACGATGACCCCGAAGAATCGCCCAGGCGAAAGCTACCGCTGCCGGGCGTGACTGCGGCGGGGGTCACTTGCTCGCCAGGCTGGACCTCGTTCTCCCAGCGACGCCGGGCCGACAAATTCGGCATGGCAAGCGGAGGATTGGCTGAGGCATCCGACGCGGGTGAGCCCGGAACACTCGACCCGGACACGTTGGAGCCGGAATCGCCGGCGGCGCCAGGCTGCCAGCCGGCCGGGGGCTTGACGAGCACCATGCTCTGACATTTAGGACAGTTCAATATCTGGCCGATCGCCGCGGAGTCACGCACCTTTAAGCGGGCGTTGCAAGTCGGGCAGACAATCGAAAAAGCTTCCACGGTGATCCCGGTATAGGCTGCCTGGCGTTCCCCTGGAGCGGCGCGCCCCTCGATGACTGGAGCGCGCGGGCGGCTGCCGCCGCCCTGCGCTGCTTACGTTTTGACCTGGTACCTCTATTTACTGTCCAACTCGGGCGGCAAGGTGTCCCCCCGTTTCTTGACCGCGGCGCGGGTCGTGACATAGAGCGCGTCTTCGCCGCCGCCCTTCTTGGGCTTGATGACGTATACCAGTTTACCGTCTGGATTGGCTTTGAGCATGATTTTGCGGAGAATTTCGCCGCCAGGCTGGTCCATTTCGTTGAGTTCGAACGATTGGTTCTTGGTGATTCCTTCCTCCCGCAAATCGTTCCCCAGGATGATGATTTCGACGCCGATATCGTCGCCCAGCAGCTTCATCGACTGTTCCAGCGTGTTCCGCGGGAACGTCAAAGTAGTCTTCTTTTTAAGTTTGTCGGCGATCGTCTGCTCTTTGGGGGGCGTAGCCGCCGGTGTGACGGCCACCACCGCGCCGGTGCCGCGATTCTCGAGGACCGCCAGGTGTGCCCCCAAGACCAGGTTGTGTGCGGCGGTCGTGGGCAAGTAGGCCCGCAAGACGATTTGCTTTCCCTCCACCCCCAGTCGCGTGAATTGGCTCAGCACGTCCAACTGATCCTTGTAGTCCCAGAGGATGGGCTTGCTGTAGGTCGAGAGGGCCAAGTCGCGCACGTAGCCGCTCACCTGCCGTGGAAGGCGACCCACGCGCCCCTGATATTCCTGGGCCGCCTTCTGGGCCGGCTGGCCGAAATTGTCGTAGATCCGCAGTTCGACAAAGAAGTTGTCGCTTAAATGACAGCTCAGCATGGCCGCCTTGGGCAACTCCAGTTTGCCGTCGCTCTCTTTCAACTCCAGAAAATCGCGCAAGGGCCCAAGAAGCTTGACGCCCTCGTCGACGAAAAGCGCCTTGCCGTCGGTCAAAGGAAAATTGGGGGCCACGAGCAGCGTCAGTTGCCGCTGATTGTCGCTCGACTCCAGGAGGACTTCCATTTCGCGACGCAGGACCGGCGCTTCGCCGCCCGATTTAACAAGCTCGCGCAGCTCCGCCGCCGGACCGATCACGAGTAACTTGTCGTCACCGCTCGCGGGCAAATAGAAGGCCCGACCGGAATGCACGTGGATGGCGTGCCCCTCAATTTCCTCCTCTTTTGCGTCGCCCCAACCCGCACGCAGGTCGTCGAGGGCGAAATCTTCGCCCGAGCGGGCCACCAAGGCGACTTTGGGCGGTCCGGGGCTTCCGTCAAGCAGTCCCACGACCACCGTTTCCAGCCGGTCGAGCGGCTTTCCGGTCGTTTTGGGCAGGTCGCTGGCAAGCCACTCGCTGACCGTTCCGCCCGTCCGCTTGTCGATCAGCTTGTCCCATTCGCCTTGTTGTGCGAGTTGCGCGGGCCGCAAGGCGAGGATCACTTGAGCGCCCGGAGGCAGCCACGCCAGGTCGAGTGGCTCACCGTCGGTGGGCGACTGCCAGATCGGTTGGCCGATCCCCTGAATCGGCTCTCTCGCGGCGGAGCCTTGCTCGGCAACATGCGCGTCGAGCCCTTTTGATTTGGCTTCGGTTTCTTCGTCCGCATTCGACGCAGCCGCCGCCGTTTGCTCCACGGGTGGCTTTGCCGTCTCGTCGGAGACTGGCGGCCGGGACTCTTCGTTCTGCGATTGCAAGAACCAGACGACGCCCAACAGCAAAACGATGGCACAGGCGATCACGCCGATAGTGGTCGCTGCTTGGCCTTTCTTCTTCGCGCGGCGGTAGGGCATCGTCGCCGTACCGGTTGACGGGAGGGGCGGCGTAACTTCCGCTTGTCCAATCGGCCCGGGGAACGCCACGGCGGTTGCGGGCTGAAAGGCGACCGCGGGCGTCGCCGCGACGGAGGCTTGCGGAACCGCCGCAGCCGGTTGGAATCCGGGGGACACCGCGGTGGCCAACTGCACCGGCGACGCCGGCACGGGGGCGGTGACGCCGCCGTTGGCGCCGACGGCGCGAACAACCACGGGGCGCGCGGCCGGCGCCGCCTCCGGAGCGCTCGCCAGCCCCCGTTCGGCCTGCTGCAACCAAGCCTCGTAGGCTGCCGTCGTCGGCTCTGCCGTCATCTGCAGCTCGGCGCCCGCATACGCCTGCAGAGCCTCGGCGACCGCGGCCGCATCGGCGTAGCGCTTCGTCGGGTCCTTCTGAAGCAGATATCTCAATACCTGGCCCAGCGCGGCGGGTAGTTGCGGGTTGAGTTTGCTGATCGATGGCGGCGCCTCTTTGGCGTGGCGAGCCAGCCTGCTCCGACGATCGCCTCCGGCAAACGGGGGCTGTCCTGCCAGCAAAGCGAACAGAAGGCAGCCCAGGCTGTAGACGTCGCTGCGCGGGTCGGGGATCGCGTCCGCACCCGCCAGCTCCGGAGCCAGATAGTCGATCTGGGCGTCAACCAGGACTGGCGGTGTCCTGGCGGCAAGAGGGTCGCCAACCAGCGGAAACTGCAGAAGCTTCGCCGCCCCGACTTCGTCGAGCCATATATTGTCGGGACGGATGTGCCCGTGCGCTTGACCTAAAGCGTGCATCCTCGCCGCGCCCTGGGCGACCGACCGCAATAAGCGGCAAGAGGCCGCAACCGACAGCCGGGCGGGCGATTTTGTGAGCTGCTCGCCCAGCGACTGACCGCGCAGGTCGTCCACGACCAGGAACTTGAATTTGCCGAGATCGACCAGGTGATGGCAGGCGCTCAGCCGCGGCTCGCTCCGGCTTGCCTGCCGGGCCACGGCCACCTGCGGAACCAAGCGCAACAGCGACTGCGGGTCGTCGAGGGCCGGCCCGGTCAAAAAAAACAGGCCGACCGGATGTTTTGTCGGCAGGTGCCGGGCCCTGAAGAGCCCGTTCAGCCGGGCGCTGTCTGACCGGTCGTGAACCAGGTAATCGCCGTAGACAAACGGCCCTGGCCTTCCCGCGAGCAGAACCTTCGCCTGGTAGCGCGATACCCTGCCCGACTGCACGAACCACCTGGCGAGCTGCTGCAAGTCGTCGGCGACGGCCGGTTTTGTACGAGCCAATTCGTCCGCCGCTTGCCTCGCCTCATCGGGCGAAACGAGGCGGCTTTCGACCAGAAGCCTCCAGAAATCGGAAACAGAGATGCTCATTACGACCGGCGTGGCAGGGGACGTGCGGCAAGGGCGCGTACGAATTGAGCGTCGCCACGTAGCCGCCCCGTCGGCAGGTTCGAGGTTCAGGACGAGGGCTCCACCCGACCGTCTCTTGCCTGACTATGGAGCGGTTCGTGGTCGTCGTGAACTGGAGTCGACTATAACCCTTGCCGCGCGGGGCCGTCAATCAACACGGCGCGGGATCCCGTAAGAGGCGCCTCTCTTCATTCTGATGGACAATCCCATAAACCAGACGATCGCCAAGAAGAAACCGTACCCCTCGTAGACCCGACAGCCGCTCACGACGGACCCGACATAGACGGGGAGCGCGACGGACCACACCAGCATCCTCTTTAAGTTGAACTGCGGGCGGGGCACGGGTTACTGTTCGTGGCTAGGTCTAACCGATCCGTCGGCTCGCAGGTTCATCCGACCGCGCCGCGGCCCTCGCAGCAGCAGCCCCTGCGATTCAGACGTAACCGTCAGCCTCGCGGCGGTGGCCGGGTCCATGTGATTAGCCACGGATAAACGCGGCTAAAACGCGGATGAACGGTTTGTGTCCCCGTCGAAAGCGTTTGATGTCGAGGTGGCCTTTGCCCAAAAATTTCTCTTTACCTTTTTCAGAAGGCTGCAGCCCGACGTGTTCAAAGGCACCATCAATGCGTTGACGCGATGCGTTCCGTCCTCCTCGACCATGGCATTTTCTGTGAATTCAGTCGCTTCATCCGTGTCGATCGGCGTTCATCCGTGGCTATTCCAGAAGTTGCGTCTGAATTACGTCAACACCCGGCTTTGCCTCGGGCCGCGCGGCGTGTTAGCGTAATGTCGATAACAAGGCGAACGCCGGAGCAAGGCATGTCAGACCCCCTGGCGATTGAAACCCACCAGCTCACCCGCTACTTCAACGAGTTCTGCGCGGTGGACGGAATCGATCTGGCCGTCGAACGGGGCACCTTCTATGGCTTCCTCGGACCGAACGGGGCGGGCAAATCGACCACGATCAAGATGCTGACGGGGCTCCTCTCGCCTTCTTCCGGTCAAATCAAGGTGCTGGGCCGCGATATGCTCGACCCGGCCCAATCGCTGGAAGCCAAGCGTCACGTGGGCGTCATTCCCGAAGATCTGGCGCTCTTCGACAACCTCACGGCGCGCGAATATCTGACGTTCGTCGGACGCATCCATCTGATGCCGCGCGACACCATCCGCAGCCGCTCGGAAGAGCTCCTTTCGCTCTTGGGGTTGGCCGAGGAACACAAGAAGCTGACGCTCGAATACTCGCACGGCATGAAGAAGAAGCTGGCTATGGCGGCGGCACTGTTACCCAACCCCGACCTGCTGTTCCTCGACGAGCCGTTCGAGGGAGTCGACGCCGTTACCTCGCGCACCATTCGCGACCTGCTGGCCGGATACGTGGCCCGCGGGTCGACGGTTTTTCTCACCTCGCACGTGCTGGAGATCGTCGAACGGCTCTGCACCCACGTCGGCATCATCGTCAAGGGGCGGCTCGTCGAGCAAAGCTCGCTGGAAACGATCCGCCGCAGCGGATCGCTGGAGGACCACTTCCTGCAGCAGGCCGGCGCGCATCCGGACGCGACGCACAAGCTCGGCTGGCTCGAGGAAGCGGCTTCATGAATTGGCGATCGGCGAATTGGCAACACTTGAAAGCCTTCGTGTGGCTGCGCTGGCGGCTGCTGGCCAACGGCTGGCGCCGCGGCGGCCAAATCAATTTCGTCGTGACGATGCTGTTCGCCGTCTGCGCGTTGATTGCCGCCGTCCCCCTGTTCGTCGGCTCGTGCCTAGCCGCGACGTATTTGTTTGCCAAGCTCTCGCCAGAACACCTGCTTTACGTCTGGGACGGGCTCAGCCTCGTGTTTTTGTTTGTCTGGTGTATCGGTTTACTCACCGAGCTTCAGCGTACGGAATCGTTATCGCTTTCAAAATTCCTCCACCTGCCCGTCTCGCTCGAGGGGGCGTTCGTCATCAATTACCTCAGCTCCCTGTTTTCGCTGACCACGGTGCTGTTCGTTCCCATCCTTTGCGGCCTTGCCCTGGGACTCGCGTTTTCCAAGGGGGTGCTGCTGCTCGTCGCCCTCCCGCTGTTGGCAGCCTTCTTGTTGATGGTGACGGCGCTGAGCTACCAGTTTCAGGGATGGGTTGCTTCGCTGATGGGCAACCCGCGTCGCCGGCGCACCGTGATTGTCGCCGCCACGGCCCTCTTCATCCTGGTCGCCCAGTTGCCGAACCTGCTGAACTTTTTCGCCCCCTGGCAAGGACGAGCCGATCGCTCGTCCGCGCTCGTTCGCGAACTCGAGGAACTGAATCGTGATTTTCAGGCGAAAAAATTCGACGCCCAGGAACATCTCCGTCGCCAGCAGCAACTCATGGAGAAACATCAGCAGGAGAACGAGGCGGCGATGGCCGCCTCGGCACAAAAATGGCGGCGAGCCATCCAATTGTTGAACTGGGTGTTGCCGATCGGTTGGCTGCCACTGGGAGTGATGAAGGCGGCAGAGGGAAACGTGCTCGTCCCCTCGCTGGCGCTGCTCTCGCTCACGACGATCGGCGCCGGCAGCCTGTGGCGCTCTTACCGGACGACGCTGCAGATTTACCGGGGCCAGTTCAACGCACGAAAGGGGCGGGCGCCGCCAGCGGCCACTGCTAAGGCGTCAAGCGCTGCGCCCGCGACCGGCACTCAACTGCTGGAACGTCGACTGCCCGGTTTGTCGGAGCCTGTGTCGGCTATAGCCCTGGCGGGGCTTCGTTCTCTGCTGCGCTCGCCGGAAGCGAAAATGATGTTGTTGACCCCCTTGATCATGAGCCTGGTGGTGGGCGGCGCCATTCTGAGGCACCCCGGCGCGGTGCCCCTTGAATTTCGGCCGCTGGCGGCATTCGGGGCGATGATCATGGTACTCTTCGGCATGATGCAGCTCATGGGCAACCAGTTCGGCTTCGACCGCGACGGGTTCCGCGTCTTCGTGCTGTGTGCCGCGCCGCGTCGCGACATTTTGCTGGGAAAGAATCTGGCCTTTTTCCCGCTGGCTGCCGCCATGGCCGGCGCGCTTGTGGCGCTGCTCGAAGCGCTCTGCCCGCTACGAGTCGATCATTTGCTGGCGATGGTGCCGCAATTCGTGTCGATGTTTCTGCTGTTTTGTTTGCTGGTGAACCTCACCTCCATCTACGCGCCGATCTACATCGCCGCCGGGGCGCTCAAGCCGGGCAGCCCCAAGTTGCTGGTCGTCCTGCTGCAAATGGTCATCTTCATGATCTTCTTTCCCCTCTCGCAGCTCCCCACACTGCTGCCCCTGGGCATCGAAGCGTTTGCCGAGAAACTCGGCTGGACACGTGGCGTGCCGATCTTCTTGCTCTTGGCGCTGGTTGAATGCGCCGCGATAGCACTTCTCTACCACTGGATGCTTGTCTGGCAGGGCGGGCTGCTCGAGCGCCGTGAGCAACGGATTCTGCAGGACGTCACGAAACCTGCCTCATAAAGTTCGCTATGCCGTCTGCCAACGCCGCCATCGACTACTACCCCGCGGCTTTCTCAACCGGCGGCGAGAGGCTGATGGGCCGCGAAGCCGCCGGCGAAGGGTTTTTAAGGGCTTTCTTGCGCCACGCCGACACCGACGAGTTCTATTGCTTTACCGGCCAGCAAGCGGAGTTTGACCACTTCTGCTCAGCCGTCCGGTTGTTGCGGCCAGGCGTCGGCGTGCGCTGGCTGGCACGCGGCGAGCCCGCCAGTCTGGCCGCCGTCGGTTGCCTGTTTCATCCTGATCCGATCCTGCGGGGCCGCGCCTGGGAGCGGCGCCATCACGATGAGACTGCCTATAGTCTCTGCGGCGTGACGCACACGATTTGCACGGCCGCCGTCATGGACGCCGTCGGCGGACTCGTGACCGACCCGCTCCACCCCTGGGACGCCCTGATCTGCACGTCCAGCGCGGTCAAGTCGAGTGTTCAGCGACTGCTCGGCAATTGGAGCGACTATCTTGGCCAAAGACTCGGCGCCAAGGCGCCGGCGACCGTCGAGCTGCCGGTGATTCCGCTCGGGGGTGGATTGCGCCGCGTTTGACGATCCGCGGCACGCCCAGTTCAGAAGCGATCTGCGGGCCGAGTTGGCTATCGGCGCCGAGGCGATTGTGGTCCTCTACCTGGGCCGCCTGGTTTTTCACGCCAAAGCGCATCCCCTGCCGATGTATTTGGCGCTCGAGGAAGCGGCGCGGCGCAGCGGCAAGTCGGTTTGTCTTGTCCAGGCGGGTTGGTTCCCGAACACGGCCATCGAGGCCGAGTTCAAGGTTCGCGGCCAGATCTACGCCCCTTCGGTCACAACGATCTACGTCGACGGCCGCCGACCCGAATATCGCCAGCGTCTCTGGCACGCGGCCGACGTCTTCGTTTCGTTGGCCGACAACATTCAGGAGACATTTGGCCTGTCGCCGATCGAAGCCATGGCGGCCGGATTGCCGGTCGTGGTCAGCGATTGGAACGGTTATCACGACACGGTACGGGATGGAATCGACGGCTTTCGCGTGCCGACGATCACGGCCCCGGCGGGAACCGGCGGGGAACTAGCCCTGCGCTACGCCCTAGGCGAAGACGACTACGATCGCTATATCGGCACCGCGAGCCTCTGCACGGCCGTCGACGTCGCCGAGTGCGCCAGCGCGTTCGGCCGGCTGTTTGCCAGCGAATCGCTCCGCCGATCGATGGGCGCGGCCGGCAAGGAGCGGGCCCGCGACGTGTTCGAGTGGCGGCACGTCGTGCGCGCTTATCAGGAGCTGTGGCACGAGCTGGCCCAACGGCGGCGTCTGGGTGTTGTGCCGAAGAAAGCCCAACCGGCCGATCCCCTGCGCGAAGATCCGTTCGCGCTCTTCTCCTCCTACCCGACGGCGCAGGTCGATGGCGACTCGGTGGTGACCCGCGTGGGCGGCGATCTCGAGCGGCAGCTTGATCAGCTCTACGGCATGCCAATGATGAACTTTGCCCTCCACTTCTTCGGCGGCCAGGAGGAGAGCCGCCAGCTCTTGGTCACGCTCGAACACGGCTCGCGTACGGTCGACGAACTGCTCACGTCAAGCAGCCCTGAGCGGCGCGACGTCCTGATGCGAACGATGATTTGGCTGGCCAAAGGGGGCTTGCTGCAGATCAGGGTAGGAAGGCCGCCGCCGGGTTGTTAGCATTGGCTTATGCAACTTGAAGATCTGCGTCTCTTGGCCGAACAACTGCTCGCCGGTGAACTGTCAGTCGGTGAATTTACCGATCGTCTCTCCCATCGGCCGATCGCCGATGTGGGCGTGGCCCAGCTCGATCTCGACCGAGCCCGGCGGTGTGGTTTCCCAGAAGTCGTGTTTGGCCAGGGCAAGTCGGTCGATGCGCTAGCCACGATTTTCGAGAGCCTGCTCGCCAACGGCGTGAGCGTGCTGTCGACTCGCATCTCTGCCGAACAGGCCCGTGAGCTCTTGCCCCGCTTTGAGGGCGCGGTTTACAACCCGCTCGGCCGCACGTTTCGCATTCCCTTGGACGAGGTGCCATCGACCGACCGTGGCCACATCGGCATCATTACGGCCGGCACCAGCGATCTGCCGGTGGCGGAAGAGGCGCGCGAAACGGCGAATTGGATGGGAGTGCGCGTCACGATGATCCAGGATGTCGGAGTCGCGGGTCCGCATCGGCTCCCGGCGCGGCTACCCGAATTGCAGGCCGTCGATGCGATTGTCGTGATCGCCGGCATGGAAGGAGCGCTGCCTAGCGTGGTGGGCGGCTACGTTGATTGTCCGGTCATCGCCGTGCCGACGAGCGTCGGCTACGGCGCCAACCTGGGCGGACTGGCGGCCCTGCTGAGCATGCTCAACAGTTGTGCCGCGAACGTCACCGTGGTCAACATCGACGCCGGGTTCAAAGGCGCCTACGTGGCGGGACTGATCGCCAGCAAAGCGGCGCAGGGGGCGAGGTCGCGGTGGTGAACCGGGGTGGCGCCGGCAAGACCTTCGCCGTTGGTGCGCGGGAGAAGGGATCGCGTCGCAACGGGACAACTTCCTCGGGCACGGTCATTGCTCCTTACCGTGCCAGCCTCTAGTTGCAGTCCGTCCGACAGCCGCGCTGCGGAGCGCCTGCCCCCTTCCCCGGCGGCTAAGATAGGTTTAATCGCATGCGGTATTTGGCCCTCGCCAGCGACTACGACGGCACGCTCGCGACCCGCGGTCTCGTGGGGGACGAAGTGCTTGCCGCGCTCGAGCGGCTGCGGGAGTCGGGGCGCAAACTCATCCTCGTCACCGGCCGCGAACTTCGCGAGTTGAAGATCGTTTTTCCCGCCTACGAAATCTGCGACTGGATCGTGGCCGAGAACGGGGCGATTCTTTACAGGCCGTCCGACCGGTTCCACAAGCCGCTTGCGCCTCCGCCGCCCGAATCGCTCGTGGAAGAACTGCGCGCGAAGGGAGTCGAGCGGCTGGCCATCGGAGAGGCCATTCTGGCGACTTGGCGTCCGCATGAGGCGGCCATGCTGGCGGCGATCCGCGATCAACAGCTTGCGTATCAGGTGATCTTCAACAAAGACTCCGTCATGGCGCTGCCCAGCGGCGTCGACAAAGCGTCCGGATTGAAGGCCGTGCTCAAGGAAGCGGGCCTTTCGCGGCACAACGTCGTGGGAATCGGCGACGCGGAAAACGACCACGCCTTTCTCGATTTGTGCGAGGCCAGCGCGGCGGTGTCGAACGCCATCGACGCCCTTAAGGAGCGAGTCGATCTGGTGACCCAGGCGGATCACGGCGCCGGCGTCATGGAAGTCATCGACGGGCTTTTGGACGACGACCTGGCGCGGCTTGAGCCTACGCTCGTCCGCCACCGCATTTTGTTGGGGGCGCACGACGGCTCGGAAGTGAAGGTCCAACCGCATGGCGAAAACCTGCTCGTCATCGGCTCGTCGGGGAGCGGCAAATCGACGCTGGCCACGGGATACGTCGAGCGGTTGATGGCCGACGGCTACCGGGTGTGCGTCATCGACCCGGAGGGAGATTACGGCGCGTTGGAGGAGGCCCTCGTCCTGGGCAGCGCTCAGCATGCGCCCTCGATCGACGAAACGGTCAAGCTCTTCCGCCATTCGGGTCCCAGCGTCGTGCTCAACCTGGTCGGCATCCATCTGGCCGACCGCCCGAAGTTCTTTCTGACCCTCCTTTCGCGGTTACAAGAAACTCGGGTGGAGACGGGGCAACCGCATTGCATCGTGGTTGACGAGGCGCACCATGTTCTGCCGGCTGCCTGGGAACCGGCCTGGCCCGCCTTACCGCAAAAGCTCGATCGGGTCGCGCTGGTGACGCTCGAAGCGGACTCGATCGCCCGGCGGGTGCTTGCCTCGATCGACACGGTCGTCGCCGTGGGCGACAAGGCCGCGGCAACGCTCGACAGGTTTGCGGAGCTGCGCGGCGTGCCGTCGCCCGGAATCACCAAAGGCGCGCCGCCCGGAGGGGCGCTGCTCTGGCAGTTTTCTGCCGGTAGGCCGGCGATCGGCATTCAAATCGCCGCCGGTTCAATCGCCCATCGCCGGCACATTCGGAAGTATGCCGAGGGAGATCTGGGAGCGGACCGCAGCTTCTACTTCCGTGGCCCGGACAAGAGACTCAACCTGCGCGCCCAGAATTTGCTCTTGTTCACGCAGTTGGCTGAGGGAGTCGATGACGACACCTGGTTGCATCACCTTCGCCGCCACGATTACTCGAACTGGTTTCGCGAGGGCATCAAGGACGAAGCGCTCGCGGAGGACGGTCGTAAGATCGAAGACGACCCTCAGCTCGAGGCTGCGGAGAGTCGCCGCCGCATGATCGGCCTGATCGCCGAGCGTTACACGGCCGGTGCGTCGGCGTGGCCCATAAAATAGGTGGCGACGCTCGGAATTACGGCGATCCCATCTGAGCGGCCTTCGCTCGCCGCAGGCCTGCGAGCAGTTTCTCGATCCGACGGTGACCGGCCACGGGCCAGGTGATCACAAGCGCTCCGGAAGGGCGGTAAACGCGGATCGGTCGGGGAGAGGCCGAGCCTTCGTCGCTGGCGGCCGCTTCAGAGACGATCTCGATCAGAGCTTCGTAGTCGAAACCATCCACGGGCGGCAAGCTGCCTGGCGGGCCGATCACGAGATCAAGCACGGGATAGACGCGGGTCTCGATCAGCCGGCTCGCGCGCGCCTTGCTTGTAACCAACAGCACCTCGTCGTGAATCAGCCACGTCGAATCGAGTCCGGCAAGAATCAGGTCGAGCGCCGATTCCAGCGTGATCCCGGCGGCGGACCGGCTGACGGGTGTTTCGGCGCTGACGCCGGCTTCTTTTAATCCGCTCTCGTCCAGTTGGATATCGATCTCATGCTTCTCCTTCAGATAATGGACGACGTCCATCAGAGGCTGTGCCTCGAAATCGAACTCCGTCGACTGTTCCAACGCTTCCGAGATTCGGGCGTCATTCGCCGATTTAATCGAGCCCGTCGGCCAACGATTGAGCAGCTTCGCTTTTTCCTGCGTGACGATCAGGACATCATGTTTCCGCACGACGTAGTCCAGGTTAACTCCCGCCAGCATGCTGCGCAGCGCCTGGCCCAGGGGCACGTGGTGAATTTGACACGTCACATGCGGGTCGCCATAGGCGGCGCTTCCCGGCACGATGTCGTTGTCGAACAGCATGGGAAGATTGTGACGGCGTTCGAGATCGACGATCACCTGCACTAGTGGTTGGTGATCCGCGACGATGTCGGTCGGCTCCACGAGCGTCTCGGCGACCGTGGGGGGAGGAGGAGGTGCGTCATGTGCGACTTGGGCGTCCTGTGCGTCCTGGGCGCCGCAGGGGTGCGAGCCGGCCAAGAAAAGACCCACCGCCAACACGATTGACCCGAAGCGGGAAATCCGGAATGGGAGCATCGCATTCTCCTTCGAACCAGTCTCAAGGGAAACGAACCGCCGAGTCACAGAGAGTGCCGAGCGATTTCTCTGCCCGATGAGAAAAGTGTAGTATCCGAGGCTAATCGGGTGTCGTTGGCGCGACAACGAAATTCCGCGATCGTCTCGAAATGCGGTCGTCGCGAACGATCCGGCGCCGTTAAAGCCGGCTCAGAAGCTCTCGAAGGTCCGACACCACATAATCCGCAGACGTGGATGCCGTCTTTGACGGGTTGATCCAGATCGCGGAAATCCCGAACCCCTTTGCCCCCTGGATGTCGTTCGCCTCGCTGTCGCCAACAAAGACGGCGTCCTGCTTGCCGACACGAAACGGCCTGAAGGCCAGATCGAAGAGCAGCGGAGAGGGCTTCATGCTCCGGTAGTCCGACGAAAAGACGGGAAACTCCAGCAGTTCCAGCACCCCCGCGCGTTTGAGTTCCTGCAACCAGCGGTCTTTCTTGCTCCAGATGTTGGCCACCAGGCCGAGGCGATACGTCCCGGCAAGCTGCCGCAAACAGTCGGCGTAGACCTCGGTCACTTGCCCCAGTTCGTGGCTTGCGATGACCTGCTCGATGCGGTTCAGCTCGTCCGTCGGCAGCGAAGGGTGGAGCCGCCACAGCACCTCCGCCACCTGTGGAAAATCATCGTACCGAGCCGGATCCTCTTCATCCGACTTCATGCGGTCGTAGGTTGCCCGCACAGCCCGCTCGACTTCGGCCGCGGCAAGCCGCCCGCCTCCCAAGCCGCGGTAGGTAGCGGCAAAATCCTCGCCCGCGCCGAACCGGTCCTGCCCGAACATGAACGTGCCGTTCATATCGAGCAGGATGACTTTGAAGCGGTCGAGGAAATGGTTGCTCATCCGGCCTCGAGTTAGGAAGGCGGCCCCCAACGTCCCCTCAATGCACCGCCGCTTGGTCTCGGTCCAAAACCGAATCACGCATCGCAACTCGCAATCGTAGCGGGTTGCGGCATGTAGGGAAGGTCAAGCGTGAACGTGGCCCCCTTTCCGACCCCTTCGCTCTCGACCGTCAAGCTACCTCCCATTTCAGTTGCCGCGTTGGCACAACCGTGCAGACCGAATCCATGCCCCTTTGGCTTCGTTGTGAATCCATGTGAAAAGATACGGGTCAGGTTTTCCCGAGCGATCCCAACGCCGTTGTCGCGGACCGTAATGATCAGCCGACTGCCACTGCGCGAGGCGCTTAAGGCCAGCCGTCGGTCCGATTTGGGCGAAGCCGCCAGCGCCTCTTTGGCGTTCTTCAGCAGGTTGACGAGGATCTGCAGCAGCTTTTGCTTGTCGAGCCTGGCGGGCTGCAATTCGTCGTAGTTGCGGATAACTTCGATGTGGTGGCGGTCGAACGCGCTCGAATTTAGCCTCAGAGCGTCGTCCAGCGCGTCGAGCACGCCTACGTTCTCGACCACGCCCGAGACGCAGGCATACGACTGCTGAGTCGCGACGATCGTCTTGATGTGCTCCACTTTGCCGAGCAGGTTTTCCAGTTCTTTGGAAACGTCGGCCCGCTCCTCGGCCAGGTGTTGGTCGATCAACTTCAGCACGGCGGGCACTTGTTTTCCCTTGGTGTCATGGGTGACGAAGTCGCCCAGATCGTGCGCATGCTGCTCGAGCAGTTGTACCATCCGCGTCAGTTGATTCCCCTTCGAGCGCCGCATTCTCTCGTTCACCAGTGATGCCGAGACGTTGACGCTGTTGAGCACGTTGCCCACGTTGTGCAAGACGCCGGTGGCGATCTCGGCCATGCCGGCGCGGCGGGCGGCGTCGACCAGTTGCTGATGGGTGCTTTCCAGCGCCTTCTCGGCCCGCCGTCGCTCGGCGATCTCACGGCTCAACTCGGCGTTGGCGGTGGAGAGTTCTTGCGTCCGGTCGATGACCTTTTGTTCCAATTCGGCATGCGCCTCGTGCAGGGCCTTCTCGCCGGCGCGAATCTCCTCCAGCATGGCGTTGAATTGATCGTAGAGGGTGCCTAGTTCGTCGTTGGCCGTGCGCGTCACGCGAATAGAATAATCGCGCTCGGCCGAAATGCGCTCGGCCGTTTCGGCCAGGTCGAGGATGGGCTGGGAGATGGTCGCTTGCCAGCGCGACGACAAGAGAAACGCCGCCACGAGCGACGCGAACAGCACTAGGATGGTGATTTGGGCATAGCGAAGCAGTTGTGCGTGCAACTCCTCCATGTTGCTGCGCACGCAGATCGTTCCTACCTGTTCGCCTTGGTGGATGATCGGCTCCCATAGGTCGAGGAAGCCGCGGGTCGAGAATTCGCTGCCGGATTGCGACGGCCGTAGCGGTGGGGCCGCAATGCCAGCCCTGCTCTTGTAGAGGGCAAACGGCTTGCCTGCCTGGTCGTAAATGCAGGCCGACTCGATCGAGGGTTGCAGGCTCAGCGCCTTCAGCAGCTCACCGGCCGTCGCTGGGTCGTCGAAGGTCAACGCCGCCGTGCTGTTGGAGCCAAGCACGGAAGCCAGCGCCGAAAGCTGCGCGATAGTCGACGAGCGAATCATGCGCACGTCGTTGATCACGAAGGCCAGGCAGGACAGGGCCAGGGCGCTGCCGCTGGCCAGCAGCACCAGCAACTTCAACTTGGCGTTGATGGACAAATCGGCTATGCGATGCATGGGCACCTCATCGGCTGCGGCCAGGCGGCGCATCTGGCTTGCTCTGTGCGGTCTCGTCGACCAGGTGGGCCAGCGAGAGCAGCTTGGCGCTCACCACCAGCTGGCGTCTCTTGGCTTCGGCTGCGTTGATTTCGAACCGGGTCTTGTTTCCCTCCACGATGAAGTTCACGCACCCACCGCGACGGGCGAAGTCGGGCGATTCACCGACGATCAGAACCGGTTCGTCGCGGGCCTTGGCCAGCAGGGCGGAAACGTCGGCGCGGCTGGCCGTGCGGGTAATGAACAGGATGTGACAGTGATCTGGAGAGTCGTCGGCCGTCAATTGCTCGACGACGATCCGGCGCCCGCCGACCTTCTTTTGCGCGGAGATGCGGTCCAGGCTGTCGCCAAAGGAACCGCTCCCCAGGATGCCGACGACAAACGGTGCCTGCGGTCCCGTGAAGGCTTCCTCCGGCCAGGTAACGTAGTTGCCGAAGTTGTACAGAAACGCGGCCTTGATCGGGTACTCGCGGTTAATGACCGAATCCCCATAATCTCCTTGTGCCCGGGCGACGTCAGAACCAGCTAGAAATACAGGACAGGAGAGCACGGCCGCCAACGCCACCTTCCGAACGAGCGCAAAGCGACCGTGCCGACTCGTTGGTCGGCCCGGCGGGCATGCATTCGCGTATTTCAGGCGGTGGTTCAAGGGTCGTAACGACATCCTGCGAGGGCCATTAGTGCGTCCACGTGATCATTCCGTACACGCCCCGAGGGACCTGCGTAGATGTCATGCTGGCTTGAAAATCGACGAACTCCAGGTGATGCGGCTGTAGCAGATTTTGGCCGACGAGCGACAGCTCCATGTTCTCCGTGCGTCGCCAGGCCAGTCGCATGTCCATAGTGATGTACTTAGGGACGTCGATGTATGCCAGGCTGTCGACGTAACGCGGAATCAAATCGAATTGAACATTGTTCGGCAGGTCCCACGACGATCGAACGTAGACCTGGTTGCGCGGGTTGGGGCCTGCAAACTGTGCCACGCTTGTCGGCGAGCTGTTGCTGTGGAGCGCCGGCTGAAACCAGGTGTACGAACCCATCACGCTCCAGTTCTCACGGATCTTCAAGTTCCCCGTCAGCTCGACACCATAGGTCAGACCGGCGACATTGTTGGCCCATTGCGAAACAAGGAACAGCTCCCCTCCGGCGAAGGTCGGCACGGGGGGTGACGTGCCAATCAGGTGCTGGTAGCGGTTAACGAACGTGGCGATGTCCCAGGAGAAACGATCGCTCGGTTGGGCACGGTAGCCCAGTTCGTAGGCCAACAAGTCTTCGGGCAACACCGGGCCCCCTGGGCGCAGCGCGAAAAAGGTCGGAGGCGGTGAGGAACTAAAGGTGTTGGCGACGGCCTGGCCATCGATGCGCGCCGGCATGCGCACGGCACGCGACACCGAAGCCCAGATTGATCGTCGTTCGCTGGGCAAAAAAAGCAGCCTCAAGCTCGGCTCTACCTGAAACCCTCCGAAGGTGTTTTGCTCGAACTTGGTGCCGGCGATGAAATACCAACGGTCCGGCGCCAGCTCGATCTCGTCCTGCACGAAGGCGCTAGCCCAGTTCGTGATAAAGCGGGGTGGCTGCAGCGAGACCTCGAAATCGCCGTGGGTCGAGTCCGCGCTGAGCCAATAATTCGCGCCCGCCGTGATCTTATGACGCTCACCCAAAGCAAAGTGGTATTGAAAATCCGTGTACCAGTTTCGGCGCGATTCGGCCATCGGCAGCCAATCGCGAATATATTCGTAGTAATAGGTCTGAAATTGCCAGTTCGTATCTTCGTCGATCTCGTGATTCCAACGCAGCATGACGTTGCCGCCGCGCACACCTGGATTGTCGAATGCGAGTTGTTGAAACGGAGGGGTTGGCTGTGACAGCAGCAGCGACTGGCCCGACATGCCGTTGTAGAGGTCGCCCTGGGTATTAATCAGGTCCTGCTTCGTGGGCGTCCAATCGACGCGATAGCCGATGCGCGCCTGGTTCCAACCGTCATGCGCGTCGGCGGGGTTGTACCCTTGCGAGCGCTCGAATTGGCGCCCCCAGACACGCCATTTGATGTCCTTGTCTCGTCCCGCCGTGCCTCCGACGCGGATGTTCTCGAAGTTCCGCTCATAGGTGCCACCGCCGCTGGCGATAATCGCGCCCTGGGTGTCCTTGGCTTGCTTGGTGTAAATGGCAATCACGCCGTTCATAGCGTTCGTGCCCCAAACCGTCGCGCCGGGCCCACGAACCACTTCGATACGTTCAACGTCCTGGAGCATCAGGTCGGTGGTGTCCCAAAAGACGCCGCCGAAGGTAGGCGAGTAGACGATCTGCCGGTCGACCATGACCAGCAATTTGTTGGCGAAACGGTTGTTGAACCCGCGGATGCTGACCGCCCACTGATTCGAATCGATTTTGGCCACGTCAACGCCCGGCACCATTCGCAACAGCTCGGGCACGGCCTGCGCGCCGGAGCGGCGGATCATATCCGGGGTGATGACGAACACGGCCGCAGGCGAACGGCCGACCGTACTCTCCTGCCGCGTAACGCTATTTACCGGCTGATCAAAAGAGGGGACGACGACATCGACCTTAGTCAGTTGGTCGATGTCCATATTTAATGGATCGTCGGTCGCAGCAGACAGTGAGGGGGCTGGTTCATCACCCTGAGCCGGCGTTTGGCCGTCTTCCGGTGCGCGAGCCTTGGCAAGCGCGGCCCGGCTCGCCGACCTGGTTGCCCCGGAAAGGAATCTGCCATTCGAAACGGCTTCGTCGCCGGAAATTCTGCTCGACCACGAGCCGTCTCGCTGCGTTTGCGGGCGCTGAGCTTGGGCGACACCGGCGGTCGTCGTCAAGGCAAACATCAGCGCCAATCGCATCATGCGATGACGCGGGATGTGATGGGCCCGGATCATCCCTGTCCTTTCCAAGCGCACCGTGGCCTCTACGCCGTTCCCTGTCGGCGCAGCGCAACCGCGATCTGCCTGGTTCCGCAGGTTCTGGCCCCGCAGGTTCTGACCCAACGCGACGCCCGCCGCATTACTTTTCGGCCGGCTCTCTGGCACGCTGAATAGGGATTTGGCCCGGTCAAGTGACGGCGAGCGCAACGACTCCGGCAACTGCCGACCGCATCTCCCTCCCCGTCCGGACAATCTCGTGACTTAGGGGATTCTCCCATGCGGTCGGCCTTCAAACCTGCCCTAAACTTGGTTTGTTCGTGCGCAGCCGTCGTCTCTCGCGACTCGCCAGGAAAAGGATTCTTATGGAACCGAGCGGGATAGAACTTCACCGACGAGTGCTGATCATTGACGACAACGAGGCAATCCATGCCGATTTCCGCAAGATCATCGGTGAGGAAACGGGCAACGACGCTGAGTTGGAGACCGCCATGGCGGCCTTCTTCGACGAACTCCTGTCAGCACATGCCTCGGCGACCGCGGTCTTCGAGATCGACTCCGCTTACCAGGGCAAGGAGGGACTCGCCCTCGTCGAGCGAAGCATTCAAGAAGGTCGGCCGTACGCCGTAGCGTTCGTCGATGTCCGCATGCCGCCGGGCTGGGACGGCATCGAGACCGTCAAACGCATCTGGCAGGTTGATCCCGCGTTGCAGGTCGTGATCTGCACGGCGTACTCCGACTACTCGTGGCACGACATGATTTCCACGCTGGGTGAGACCGACCGGCTGCTCATTCTCAAGAAACCGTTCGACAACATCGAAGTGCGGCAACTGGCCAGTTCGCTGCACATGAAATGGTATCTGGCAAGACAGGCCGAAGCGAAGTTGGACACACTGAAAAGCATGGTGGCCACGCGGACGTGCGATCTCGAACACGCGCGCGAGGAGCTGCTGGCGATCAATCGCGAATTGTCCGCGGCCAAGGTGGCCGCCGAGGCCGCCAGCCGCGCCAAGAGCGAGTTCTTGGCCAACATGAGCCACGAGATCCGCACCCCGATGACTGCCATCCTCGGCTTCAGCGAGTTGCTCATGGACCAGGAGCTTTCGGAGAACGGCATCGAGGCCGTTCACATCATCCGCCGCAACGGCGACTACCTGTTGGGCATCATCGACGACATCCTCGATCTGTCGAAAATCGAGGCCGGCCAGTTGAAGGTTGAAACCATCGCCTGTTCGCCCGCCCGAATCGTCGAAGAGGTCACCCATCTCATGCGGCTGCGCGCGTCGGCCAAGAACCTGGCGCTTCTACGCAATCTTGACGAGCACGTGCCGCAATTCATCCAGTCGGACCCCACCCGATTGCGGCAGATCCTGGTCAACGTCGTGTCGAACGCCATCAAATTCACGGAGGCCGGGGAAGTGTGGCTCGACGTCCACCTTGCCGCCGCGGACGGCCGCCAGCCGATGCTGGAGTTCGAGGTGAGCGACACGGGCATCGGCATGAGCGAGGACGAAGTGCGACGTCTTTTCCAACCGTTCCACCAGGCCGACGCCTCCACGACGCGTCGCTTCGGCGGAACAGGGCTCGGCCTGGCCATCAGCCAACGTCTCGCGGAGATGCTGGGAGGGACGATTGAAGTCGAGAGCCGGCCCGGCGCGGGGAGCAAGTTCACAATCCGCATTGCGGCCGTGGCGGCACAGTCCGCAGCTCGCGAGGAGACGGCCCACAACGCTCCCCGTGAGCCGCTGGCGAAACTCGATTGCAACATCCTGGTCGCAGAGGACGGATGCGACAATCAGCGACTGATCGTGGTGTTTCTCGAGCGCGCCGGCGCCAGGGTGACGCTGGTGGATAACGGTCAGGCGGCCGTCGACGCAGCCCTGCAGTCCGCCAATGACGGCAACCCCTTTAACGTCATCGTGATGGACATGCAAATGCCGATTCTCGACGGGTATGCAGCGGCGCGGCAGCTTCGTGAGCGGGGTTGCGCCGTCCCGGTCGTCGCCATGACCGCCCACACTATGGCTGGCGACCGTGAAAAGTGCCTGGACGCGGGCTGCAGCGATTACATCGCCAAGCCAATTAACCGAAGGCTTCTGCTCGACACGATCGCGCGCTGGGTGGCGAATTCAAAGAGCGTCGCGTGTACCGCAGACTGAAGCCACGCCGAGATTCTCAAGAGCCTTCCGAGAAGCGGCGCAGCGCGCTCAGGGCGAACGAGGGTCGAACGACCGGCTGCCGAGGCCGTCCCCCCGAGGTGCGACCTTCTGAAACATTTCCAACCACTTCAGCGTGATCGCATCCGGGATCGTATTCGACTGGCGTAACTCGTCGGGCGTCTTGCCCCAGTAGAAGCCGATCCAACCCGCGGCGTGCTTCTTTGACGCCTCAATGAATTCCTCAAGTTCCGCCGCGGAGCAGGCGAGCGGGAACGTCTCCTCGATCACGATCGGCTTGCCGACGGCGAATCCCGCCAAGGTATCGAGGGAATCGCCGAGCTTGCCGGCCTTCGGGTACAGGTGCACGGCCAGGAAATCGAGGTGGTCGGCGATTCTGGCGGGAACAAAACCCGATGTGAGGCCGGGGCGATCCAGGCTCCAATCCACCAGACCAACCGTAATCAGGTGCCTGTTGTCTGTTTCGCGGATCGCGGCGGTTAATCGTCGGACCCATCGGCTGGCAATGTCGGGCCGGGGTCGATCTTGCTGGTCGAGCGTGATGAACTGAACAAAATGCTTGCCGGCGAACGGCGGCCCGAGCCAGTCGCCGTTCTCGCGCTTTCCGCCCGGCACGACCGGCTCGTTCATCAGGTCGTAGCAAAAGACGGCGGGACTTGCCGCGCATCGGTCCGCTACGGCACGCCAGAATCGAGCCTGCACCTCCCAGCGTTCCTTTTCGGAAAGCGGGTCGTACCATGGCGGCACGTCCCGTTTGTGGTAGCATCCCAGGCCGGTCAGATCGAGGTAAAGCTGTTCGCTCTCAGCCAATCGCAGCAGCTTCGCTAGCCGGTCGAGGGCGTTGTTGTTTGGCGTCTCGGGGCCGCTCATGAACTTGCCAAGCTGCAGGTGAACGCGAACGACGTTTGCCCCCAGCTTCTTCATTTGGGCAAAGTGCGACTCCACCGTCGGCCACTCCTCGACCCAATAGTCCTCGATCAGTCGCCCCTCGGCGTCGTGGTCGTAGTTGAAACCCCAGGGAGTGAATGGTCTGCCAGTCGGTTGGAAGGCAAAGCCCGTCTTATCCTCGGTGACGACGACCCAAGGCATATCGTCAGCCCCGGCAGAAAAAGGCCACGCCAGATAGAAAAGAGCGGCGGCAATCAGCCCGTGAGTTGTTGGCATCTGTTCGAGCGCCTCGCTGCCGGTCTTTGTCCTTGTTGCCGGCCATTAGACCGCGCCGGTTCGCCTAGACAACGGGCCTTCCGGAGAAATCTGTTCCCGTCCTCAATGTGTCGATTTTGACGACGTAGGGCGTGACCATTACCTTTCAGGGATCGACTCGGACGAGCCAAGAGACTCGGCCACTGAAATCCGGGCTCGACCGACTACCACGTGATGCCATGACCACGGTTCATGAACAAACGTCTTATCACCGTCAGCAAATTCTTGAGCAAGCACTTGCGGCATGAGCCTGAAACCCTTGGCCTGACGCTGGAGCCGGGTGGCTGGGTTCCCGTCGCACATCTTCTAGCCGGTGCCTCTCGGATTGGCTTTTCGATCACCGCCGAGGAGCTTAATTGGGTCGTCGCCGAAAGCGACAAGCATCGATTCTCGTTTGACGAAACCGGCCTGAAGATCCGCGCGAACCAGGGGCACTCGACCGAGGTCGACCTGCAACTGCAGGAAGCCGACCCGCCCGAGCAGCTCTTTCATGGCACGGTCGCCAGATTTCTTGATGCCATCCGAATCGAAGGACTGAAGAAAATGAACCGCCACGATGTGCATCTCTCGAGAGACGTGGAAACCGCAACCAGGGTCGGACAGCGGCGCGGCAGGCCGGTCGTTCTGGTGATCGATTCGGCGAGAATGGCGGCCGATGGTCACAAGTTTCGGCTGTCTACCAACGGCGTTTGGCTGACAGACCATGTCCCGCCGCGGTACATTCGGCTCCTGGGAGAAGAGAACCGTTGATAGTTTTCTGCGAGCGGCATGAGCATCGGGCCCTCTATAAGAAGATTCCTATGGGTAAGCAGGTAGACCGTTGGCGTCATGCCTGTGGGTTGGTGTTCGTGGTCGTCGTTGCGGCCACGGCGGTGCGGGCGGCACCCGAGAAATCAACCGACGCAAGCCAGCAAGCCAGCGCCGAGCGGATGCGGCGAATGCGGGAGCAGGCCGAATCGGTTGCCCTCGAGTATAAACGGCAACCGATCGGATTGTTGGCCGCCCCCCTGCTCCGCTTCGATGGGGCCGACGCCAGTTGCTCGGACGGCGCGATCTGGGCTGCGGACAACTCCAGGACGCCCGGCGTGTCTCGTGGTCCTGGAGCGGTTCCCCGATTTCTGGTCGCACGAACTAGTCTCGTTGACCTCCGAGCCGTTGACGGCCAGGTTGGCCACAACGGGACGCCATTGGTCGCCTCGTGCCACCGGCTTCGAAATCAAGCCGTTGCCCGGCGCACCCGATCCGGCCGACACTCCCCCGCGTCGCTTGCGTCAAATGCGGGAAATCGCCCGGCGTTTCGCCTTTGAGGACCGCGGTGCGAAGGATGAACTTTACGAGTTGCGCCTCATGCCGCACCCCGTCCACCGGTATCAGGCCGCCGACGCGGGTCTCGTCGACGGCGCGTTGTTCGTCTTCGCGTATGGCACCAATCCACAAGCGCTCCTGGTCATCGAATTGCATCGCGACAAAGAGGCGATGAACTGGCACTATGGTTGCGCTCGCGTATCCGGCGACGCCGTTTCGGCGACGCTGGACGGCAAGCCGGTCTTTGCCGTCGCCCTTTGACCAGTTTGGACCCGCTGGAACCTTACACGTTCTTCCAAATCAGGGACGCCGGCGGGAAGCGGTGACGTCACAAGTTTAAAGGCACTCATCGACTAAGAGCCTATCCGAATACTGAACACATAAGCACTGGCACGCCAGATGCAAATTGAGGGTCGCGTTTCCTCAAAATGCATGGAGGTGTGACCAATGAACGAAGGACCCACGTCAAAGTTTCACCAGGTTCCCGATGATC